>NZ_WHJF01000339.1:0-730 GCF_011682185.1 Massilia genomosp. 1 | reverse complement strand
CGCTGTTGCGGGGACTCCGCGCTCGATGGGACCAGGGTGGCCCCCCTGTGTCAGGATAGATGTCGCGTGATTTAATTCATAAAAACCGCACCGGGGGCGGAGTAAAGACATGTTGTGAATCGTTATCCGGCAGAGCGCAAGGAATCCATTTTAAGGCAGATGATGCCGCCGCAGAACAAGTTAGTGTCGGTGTTAGCCCGCGAGAACGGCATCTCGGAACAGACGCTTTATACTTGGCGACGAAGTCTAAAATTGCAGGGAGTGCCGGTGCCAGGAAATGGGAAGAATGCCGAGGAATGGTCCTCGAAAGATAAGTTTGGCGTGGTGCTGGAAACGGCGCACCTGAGCGAGATTGAACTGGCTGAGTACTGCCGCAGCAAGGGTTTGTTCGTTGAACAAATCGCTGGCTGGCGCCAAGCCTGCCAGGAAGCCAACGCGCAGCCGGTTGCACGAAGCCGCGAGGAGCGCGAGCAGAGCAAGGCAGACCGCAAGCGAATCAAAGAACTGGAACGTGATTTGGTGCGCAAAGAGAAAGCTCTGGCGGAGACAGCTGCGCTGATCGTCCTCAGAAAAAAAGCCCAGGCGATCTGGGGAACGCCCGAGGAAGACTGACGGCCACCCCGGATCGCCAGTTGGTGATCGCATTGATTGAAGAAGCAGTGGAAAGTGAATGCCGTCGCACCAGTGCTTGCAAGGAACTTGGCATCAGCATGCGCACGTATCAGCGCTG
>NZ_WHJF01000338.1:0-734 GCF_011682185.1 Massilia genomosp. 1 | reverse complement strand
ACGCGCCAACAGCGCGCGAGAAGCGCCCCCAGGACTGGACTGCTGCAGAACAGTTCGCCGCACTGAAGGCCACCCATGGCTTGCCCGACGAGGCCTTGCAGGCATGGTGCCGCGAGCACGGCATATTTCCCCATCACCTGACCAGCTGGCAGACGGCGTTCTGCGCAGAAGTAAAAGAGCCCGCATCGGGCGTGCGCGAAGTGCGTACGTTGAAGGACAAGGTCGCCAAACTCGAGCGCGAGATTGTGCGCAAAAATGGCGCGTTGGCGGAGGCGGCCGCGTTGCTGATCCTGCAAAAAAAGTTCCGCGCGCTGTGGGCGGACGAGGAGTGATGACCGACCTCCCGCAGCGCGACCAGGTGATGGCTTTGGTGGCCGAGGCGGTCGTTGCCGGAGCGAGTCAGTGGCGGGCCTGCGAGGTGATTACCCTGAGCGAGCGGACCTTACAGCGCTGGCAGAACGATAAGGCTGAGGGCGCTTGTGATCGACGGCCGGCTCGGGTGCAGAGGCCCAAGAACCGACTGAGCGAACTGGAACGCCAGCGCGTGCTGGCGATCGCCAACTCGCCCGAATTCGGCCACCTCCCGCCAAGCCAGATCGTGCCACGACTGGTCGACCAGGGCGAGTACGTCGCCTCGGAATCGACCTTCTATCGCGTGCTGAAAGCGGCAAACCAGCTCAAGCACCGAGGTGCCGAAAAGCCAGCGAAACCGCGCCACAAGCCGCGTGCGCTGG
>NZ_WHJF01000337.1:0-745 GCF_011682185.1 Massilia genomosp. 1 | reverse complement strand
TCAGAAAAACCATCGATATCGTCTTGGATGCGTCCTGCTGCTGGTGTCATATTCGATTCCATGTGGGTACCAACTTCCTTAATTAGAGTTATGAAGTTGTCTCACAACAGTTTGACACAGGGGGGATGCCTCGGCACGCACTTGCAGATCAAAGTCGCTCAAGGTCTCGCGAAGCAGGGGAATAACACTTCCCGGTTGAACTACGACAGTGCAAGCGCGGCAGGCCGCTGCTCTGATATGCGCGGTTTGCGATTGCAAATAAACCTGCAACGGATTATCCAGATGTGTAAAGGCAGTCCTGCCACGAAGCGACGCAGCGCGCAAGACACCTACCTGGGCAGCAGGAGCGGCGTTGATTGCCGACCAACGCTTAGCAATCTTTATGAAGTAGTCCGAGGGACAGGCGGCGAGCGCAGAAATGACCCCACGGATCAGCTCATCCGGACGTCGACACATCAATTTGAGCACGTCATCCTGCATAACAGTGTTCTCAGATCGAACTGCGAGCCATGTGCAGGTGAATATCTCTCCCGGTTTTTGCCAACGTTCCAAGGCTGCGACGGAGAGGTCCCATCCCGTTGCGCCAGCAACTGTCAATCCGCGTAAATGTGCCTCAAGCAACGTAACCAATCACCTCCCCGCAGACAATTTTTCTGCCTGGAAACTCAGTTCAATGTATGATGTGCAATCTTGTTAAAAAAGCCCACGCCTCTCACTGATTTCGACCTGCGCCAGATGGATGAAG
>NZ_WHJF01000336.1:0-766 GCF_011682185.1 Massilia genomosp. 1 | reverse complement strand
CTGCTCTGGGGTAGAATTCATGTCGGGCAAGGTGTGTTCGTGCTGATAGGGTAGGTTTTTAGATAACTCCCATTCTATCAATCACTTACGGCATTCTTGCCCTTTTTTGTGCAAAATTCAGGTTAGACCCTTTTGGTTCGCCGCCAAGCGCAGCCGCTAGGATCGGCTCAAAAAGGTAACCGGTCTCCTGTGCAGAACGATTGTCGAGATCATAGAACCATTTGCGCCATGTCAACCATGACGCAAGCGCATCTGGCTGCATACCTCCGAATTCCACTAATGCACGGGGAGATACTTGGATCATGCGAGGGATCGGTTGCGCTTCCAGGATCATCGAATATTTCTTCCTGCGCTTGTGGAGGCTTGCCAAACACAGCAGATAGGTCTTGAAGTCGCTAATGTCCTTGATCCCAAGAAGAATTAAATCTACCAAATCGGCTCCTGCGGGGAACGAAAATTCTTCGTCAAACCACCCTGCTGGGGTTGCATAGTAAGTGCTGGTAGGAACAATCAGCGATTTCAGCGCATGCGGTAAACAGCCTGTTTTTTCAGTGTCCTTGTAAATCACACCGATCAATTTTGCCAGTTCATTTGGGGTAAGCAAAACCGGGAGATCGGTTGTTTTTCCCAACGTCATTACGTTAGAGCCTCTTGCAAAACTAGCGGAACGGATGAAAATTGCTTGGCAGCGCAAGCGAAAAGGTGGGAGTGGGCGCCCATTTCTGGCATGATTTAGTTCTAACGCTTAATCAAAACGCCCACACCA
>NZ_WHJF01000335.1:0-769 GCF_011682185.1 Massilia genomosp. 1 | reverse complement strand
CATATTTTACTTTGAAATCAATGACTTGATCAACTATTGAAGGAGGCGGAACACGGATTCAGGATCTTGTCAAGCGATTTCGACGTTCAATCGTAAAAAAATCGACAGGCTTAAGTCCGGTAGATTGACTGCCGTAGTAGCACAGTATCAGGAAAAAAAGCCTCAAGTGGCGAAGTCCTCTGCAAAAAAATAACACATTTACCGTCCGAAAATTGTCCACAAGCACCCAAACACAGGAACGCAAGATGAACATAGATTTTGTGCCAGTACCCGAACTGGCTTGTCCTCAATGCGGAGCTACCAACTGGCGACATTTTGACATACCTGGTCACACCTGCTTACAACAGCAGTTATTACGAAACGGCGACAGACTCTTCACTGCAAGTTTCTCTGTTTTTGTAGCGGTATGCTACCTTTTCATTTTTCCCGCTCTGCACGAGCTTGGATTTATTGCTATTGGAATACTTTTGTGCCTCGCGCCATCAAGCTTTCTTATAATTCGATGGACCGGCAACATTAAGTCTAAACTTCATTTGTGCGACAGTTGTGGTTTTGTCAACTCAGAATAACTTTGCGGCTGCGCCACTCCTAACCAGTCGGTGGCCACCGTCTATGTATTTATCGCGGTAGGCTTCCTTTTCATTTGGTGATTAGCGCTGATCTTCAGCTAACCGACACCACGCTTCGGTTCGGTTGCCCGTGGCGACAGCAGCGTACAAGAGGCGCGTCAAGATGGTCGACAAATCGAAGCGCCGGTTAAATCGATACT
>NZ_WHJF01000334.1:0-781 GCF_011682185.1 Massilia genomosp. 1 | reverse complement strand
CGCCTACCTTCGCATGTCCAAGTTTAAAAACCTTCCGGCCAATCCACTACAACCAGCCGCCGCTCCGTTGCGATCTACCATCTACCGTGCCGGCTGTCCAGTTCCACTCAAAACGGCATAGAGCCGGGCAAATGGGGGAGCTGTTACTAGCTCGACTGCAAACATGTCGATTCCTGATATTCTGCTGCCTGATGCGCCTGTAGGAAATGGTGCGCGCCCGGCTGGCTCGTCAGGAATTGGGTTTGATGGCTACACGCCACCGGCGAGTGTCACACCTAATGCGCAAGGGACTATGCGATTAGGAAATAGCTCCGTGGATGTTCACTTACTCGATGAGGGTGGCTTGACTCAGGGAAAGAACATTTATGGCACTCATGATATGGCGGCCTTCAAAGATGCCTTGGCCAAGAATGGCGGGACGGAGGTTAGTTCTACGAAGGTTCCCGGTACCGATGGAATTTACGAAGTGAAGTATAATCTTCCTGGGAAAGCCGAGACTACCAAAACTGTATTTGATCCCAAGGCTTATACTCCGTCTGACATGGCAAGCATGGCGCGCTCAGCTAGTCAATCTGCCATTAATCAGGCGACCGTTACAGGTGTGACTGGACCGGTCACGGTGAGGGTTGGGGGGTTAGAATGGAAAGTTATCGGGTAACTGTTCAGCCTGAATGACCAGAGCAATCAAAAGTTGTAAACTCTTGGCAATTGCCGCATCATGTAGGCATGCCACCGAAACCACCTCGTGCCGACCTGACCAAGCTGTCCCATGCCGACAAGG
>NZ_WHJF01000333.1:0-815 GCF_011682185.1 Massilia genomosp. 1 | reverse complement strand
GTGCCAGTACAGGACCTTGATCTTATCGCGCTGGCGATTGATGAACACGTACAGGGCGCTGCCGAAAGGATTCAATTCCAATTCTTGTTCGACCAGCACCGACAGCCCTCCGATCGACTTTCTGAAATCGACCGGCGCGCGGCACAAATAGACCTGCTCGATACGGCAACCGGCATGCATCAGAACGCCCCTGCTGCGGCGCGTGCCAGATTCGCCAGCCATTCTGCGGATGGAAGCTCGGCCAACTCAAGGCGCACGCCGCCAGCCAACTCCAGGGTGCAGGCCGAGCCGCTCCGACTAGCCCCGCGCTCGCCCACCCGTAGCTGCATAAACCGGCTCTCTGGCACTGGCGCTGCCGCATCCGGCGCCGCTGCCGCGCCCAGCTTGCGTTGCCAGTAATAGAGCGACGCGAGCGACAGATTCTCACGCTTCGCGTAAGCGCTTACGAAAATGCCTTCGCACTGAATCGCCGCAACATGCGCCGCCCAGAATTGCATGTCCTTTTTCATCCTTGTCCCACATAAAATTAGATGGGGAAAGAATGCTGCAGCCGCAGCTATGCCACAAGTCTGGGGTTTATGGCGCGCTTACGGCTGTTCGTGCCTGAGGTACGCGAGCGCGGCGCGCACGCCGGCGGCCTCGCGTACGCCGAAGCTGATGCGATCACCCGCGCTTTCGCCGTGCGCTTGCAGGTCGATCAACAGCACGCCATACTCCAGTCCCGACAGAAATCGTGCCCGCCCCAGCATATGCAGGCGATTCCCGCGCACGCCGTGCAGCAGCCGGACCCCACCGGCACCCGGCGTGCCACGCGC
>NZ_WHJF01000332.1:0-821 GCF_011682185.1 Massilia genomosp. 1 | reverse complement strand
ATTCTTCATCCATCTGGCGCAGGTCGAAATCAGTGAGAGGCGTGGGCTTTTTTAACAAGATTGCACATCATACATTGAACTGAGTTTCCAGGCAGAAAAATTGTCTGCGGGGAGGTGATTGGTTACAAATGTGACGTTTCTGGCGGGTCGGAATCATCTTTTTGAGTGACTGTTCAGCCGCTATGGAGAGCTATCGAAAACCATCGAGTTTTTCTCAAAAAACTGCGAAACCGCCGAGATTTGTCAAATTTTCCAGCAAAAACGCAGGCTCTTTACCTGGCTGGCATAGGGACTGAACAGTTATCTTTTTGATTACGGACGCCTTGGTCGCTGATATGTCGAATCGGGGCGTTTCGTGTTTCTTGGCACGGCCGTTTTATGAATAATTCCAATGAGTAATAACTTGAGTCTATGAAATGCACCGTTGCGGCATTCCACAAGACTGAATTTACACCTTTCAAAAAACACCTGTTCAAGGGAAAAAATGCAAACCACGAATCTTTTCAAGGCAATCACCATGACTGCGCTGGCAATCATATGCCATAGCAGCAACGCTGCAAGCACCCCGGTCTCGGCTCAGCTTAATGCCCCCAAAGCCAACCTGCAACCCAATGACGAGGTCGTGGTAGATTTTACTCTGACCAACAACAGCACCACCGACCAATACATCCTGAAAACCCTTACGCCATTCAATGCACCTCGTTATACACAAGTCTTGCGCGCGGTGCCGACCGTGCTGAAAACCTGTTTACATTCAATGACTTAACGCGCCCCTTGTAAACTCGCCGCATTTCAGGTTTACTTTCGTCTTTTGCGTGGAC
>NZ_WHJF01000331.1:0-827 GCF_011682185.1 Massilia genomosp. 1 | reverse complement strand
TCATGGTGTGGGCGTTTTGATTAAGCTTCAGAAACTAAATCATGCCAGAAATGGGCGCCCACTCCCACCTTTTCGCTTGCGCTGCCAAGCAATTTTCATCCGTTCCGCTAGTTTTGCAAGAGGCTCACTAGTACTGCTTCCTATCGGTGGAGCGCTAGTGCTAACCCCCATAGGTGGAGCGCTAGTACTGTCTCCTTTTGCATTGTATTTATGGTAGGCGTCGCTAAGTACAGATACCGAAGGGTCGAATTTGACCAGCTCACGGGACCTCAATGACGGCCAAAGACCATTGCTAAAATGATATAACTGGAAGCCTTTTTTCAATTCGAATTTTGCAGGCGAGGCAATTTCTGCTTTGCGATTATCTTCGCCATTCACTTTCACCGGCGAATTTTTGCAAACTGGGCACATGCAATATGTTGTCACGTATTCTCCAATAGTTTCAGACAACGGGGGTGTATGACGAATCTTGCTGGTACAATGCTTGGGGCCAAGTTAATGCGCGTTCCGTCGTGCCATACCTGATCACGATGCCCCAACCTTCAGGCTGACCTACAATGCGAGTGCCGCGTACGCCGTTGGCTGCGGCGAGCTTGGCCAAGGTGGCGTAACCAATCGCATCTTGTGTCATGGTAATGTCCCCGTCTCGGATGGGATAACATGCTGCAGCTTGTATTCTTGTCGCAAACTGAAGACGATTGGTAACTGTTTAGCCCTGACCGTTGTAAACGCGCAATTGTAAACATTCCGATATCCGGGCATGATGCCGGTCATGGTAAAACTTGCCCCTCTTCCCGACCTCTCGACTCTCTCGCATCCCGAAAAAG
>NZ_WHJF01000330.1:0-847 GCF_011682185.1 Massilia genomosp. 1 | reverse complement strand
CAGTATCGATTTAACCGGCGCTTCGATTTGTCGACCATCTTGACGCGCCTCTTGTACGCTGCTGTCGCCACGGGCAACCGAACCGAAGCGTGGTGTCGGTTAGCTGAAGATCAGCGCTAATCACCAAGAAAATTGATTTTAAAGGGGATATTGTTACCGAGGCTACCTGGAACAAATTGGCGATTACAGCGCTGCTGACGGTGAAACGGCAGATTTGGATGTTAGCCGAAGACACTGTATTCATTTACGACCCTGACACGGATAAAATCGTCAACAAGCTCCCGCTTGGCGCAAAGTTTACCTACGCCGATTGGCAAATCGCATGGAATGCTGGCAGCATGGTCGAATCGAACGGGTATGTATACATTTACGCGAACGATACCAAAACGACCAACCTGTACCGGGTGAACATCAGCAAGCCTGAGAGCGTCGAATTGATCCGCAAGGGCGAATCGGGGATGCTGAAAGTCGATGCCGATGGCAATATCTACATGGTGAACGAAGAGGAGATCGTGAAGTACAACATGCCGCTTCAATAAGGCCAATTGCCGCGCGCATCGCAGTGGGCAATCAAACGCCTTGTTTCAAGCATGGATTGCGAGCCGCGAGCGGCAATGGCAATGGCGATGGGGCTGCCGGCCCAATCCTCCCAAGTTAAGGAATCCGCACCCGCTCAACATGGTTTTTGCGTCATGAATTTGTGCGGCTTCGGTCTGGATTTGCGCGGCTTCGATTGATTTTCTCGATGAAGGTATGTGTGTTTCCCAAGCAATTTGAGCAGTTTGCGCAAGTGCATGGCGATCTGCTTTCCCAGCAATAGTGCCGGCATCACGGGTTTCAGTGCGGT
>NZ_WHJF01000032.1:0-62097 GCF_011682185.1 Massilia genomosp. 1 | reverse complement strand
CCAGGTTGCGCGATTGCTTGACTTCAAAGTGTGGCATGGCAGGTCAGGTGAAAGTATGGGATGCCATATTTTACTTTGAAATCAATGACTTGATCAACTATTGAAGGAGGCGGAACACGGATTCAGGATCTTGTCAAGCGATTTCGACGTTCAATCGTAAAAAAATCGACAGGCTTAAGTCCGGTAGATTGGGGATAGCCCGGTTGCCGGCGACTACTTCAGCGAATCCGCGTGCCGTCTATACAAAGGAGCGATGGCCGTGTTTTTCGCATCGCTATTTACTCAAGCACATTGAGTCAGCTACCTTTCAATACCAGCGCTATACGCGACGTTTTTTCGCACGTCCACATGTCTGACTGCATCTTGCCGTGTGAAAGTTGCACACGTTGCGTCCTGACGCGATATCAACTGGGTAGTATGAGGTCAAGACATAGAGGGCACACACTTATAAGCTCTTTCGTGATTTTTTGGATAAGTAATCGATCGTTAAGTTGCTTGGCAGCTTTATCTCTGTCTTTCAGGACAACGACCCCACGATTTGAAGGGAGTCCGAAGTTCTCGAGAAAAGTTGGATCAACCGTTTGTCTAAAATTTCTTCCGAATAAATCGAACTCAAGGTATCTGATATCATCATGTGTCACGGATTGATTGCTCGAAATCGCCTCGGCCAATCTGGGCGACGTACTTATGAATGGCTGGAAGCCGTGCTTCACACAATATTTTGGTCCCATGATTTTACGGTTGTTCAGTGGTTAAATATATATATTGCTGACGAGCGTCTTTTGGGGTTTCGTGTCCACCAGCCTCCATCACCCTGCAAACATAAGTTACACAACTCTGCTTTCTGATGTTATATGCCGGTCCCAGTTTATTAAGTCCGTCGTTTTGGAAATCTTGCGCCGCCTTAGGATTCGGAAGATTAAATTCAATAGTTTTCGCAGGACGGGGAATGCCAGACACGTCGGTGCTCGGCATTGTAGGGCCTCCGGGTCCGCCCAGTTGGTGAGAGTGTATCGAATTCCCATCAGCTATCACTTCAATCGAAAAATGTCCCACCCTATTCTGCTGATCTCGGTTATCGTGCCAATGCACCATGCAATTGCACCCTTCCGCACTCAACCCATACGGATCGATCCAGGAAACCGGATTAGGCGCGTATTGATACGTGTTATGTCCACCGGAAAGCCCGATCGGATCAAGCGACACAAAGCGCCCGCAATCGGCATCATAGTAGCGGAAACGATTGTAGTGCAAGCCGGTTTCGCTGTCATGGTACTGCCCCTGGAAACGGATAGGCTGCGCCTGCGCCAGGGCAGTGTGGGACTGGTCCGCCTCCGCCGCAACATCCACGCGGCGCAGCACATTACCCCAGGCCTTGTAGGCGACCGCCCAGGTGACCTCGCCATCCTGGTCGGTGACTTCGTTGGGCGTGCCCAGATGATCCGTGTGGATATAGTGCACCGTGCATTCGGTGCCGGCATCCTGCCCGGTAACCGTATCGAGCTGCGCCAGCGGCACGAACGAGCCCGGCTCATACACATAGGTGCGCTCCCACTCGCCGCGCGCCTCGGACAGCAGGCGGTTGCCGTCCCACACAAAGCGGGTCGTCCCGAACGCATCTTTCTTGGCAATCCGGCGCCCGAACGGATCGTAGGCATACTTCACCTTTTGCACAGTCGGCTGCGCTTCTTGCGGATTGCGCGTGGTCTCCGACTTGACCAGCTGGTGCGCCGCATTCCATTCCAGGCGCAGACGCGTGTGCTTGCCGCTCAGCTTTTCAGTCAGGTTGCCGTGCGCATCGTAGTCGTAGCGCTTGTCCTCGAACACCTTGACCCGGTTGCCTTCGACCCGGCCCGCCGCGCCGACGGTGGCGTCCAACAGGTTGTGCGCCGGGTCGAACGCAAAGCGCTCCTCCAGGTTCGGCTGCACCGCCGTCATGATGCGGCCGATCACGTCGTAGCTGTAGGTCTTCAAGCCATTGCGCTGGTCGTCGATGGCCAGCAAGTTGCCGGCGTCATCGTACTGGTAATGGCGTGCAATGACCGCTTCGGCGCCCCGGCCAACGTCCATGTAAGCGGCCACCTGCGCCAGCAGACGGCCTACCGGGTCGTACTCGAACCGGGTGCTCAGCGCGCCTTGCGTGCGGCTCGTTGCGCGGTGCAGTTTGTCGCGCTCGATGTCGGTGATGACCTCGCCATCGATATTGATCTGGTGCAGGTGACCGGAGCCATAGAACAGGTTGTTGAGCACGCGGCCATCCGGCAACGTCGTCTGGATCCGGTTGCCCAGCTCGTCGTACGCATGGTGCAGCGCGCTCGTGTGTTCGCGCGTTTTGGTGCGCTCGCCCACCAGCTGGCCCAGCGCATCGTAGTGCAGCGTGACTTCAGCGGCGGCATTGACCGCTTGCGTCATCCGCCCCAGCGGGTCGTAGGCAAAACGTACGCGAATTTGTTCGGCGCTGGCAGCGCCATTGGCGCGCGAGACGATCTTTTCGATCAGTTGACCGGCGCTGTCGCGCGCATAATGGGTGTCGATGCGCGTGTATTGACTGCGTTCGCCGCTGCCGTGCTCTTCCTTGCCGACCACCATGCCGCTGTCATCGTAGCGGTAGCGCGTCAGTTGCGCATCGAAGGCCGTTTCTTCCACCAGGCGGTCGAGCGCGTCGTACACAAAGCGGTGCGCGTCGCCATTTTCGTTGATCAGTTCCGTGATCCGCTGCGCATCGTCGTAGCGGTATGCGAGCACGCCGCCGCGTGCATCGACGCGCTTGACCGGCTTGCCCTCGCTGTTGAGCTCGTAGCTGGTGCGGTTGCCCGCCGCATCGATATGCGCCACCATCCGTCCCAGCGCATCGTATTCATAGCGTACCGTTGCGCCGTCGCCATCGGTGCTCGCCGCCATGCGCCCGAGCCGGTCGTAGCTGTACGAGGTGGTGTTGCCGGCGGCATTCGTGGTGCGCAGCAGCCTGCCGCTATCGTCATAGCTGAAACAGGTGCTGTTGTTCGAGCAATCGGTGTAGCTGATCAGTTGCGCGGCGCGGTTGTAGGCCAGCCGCTTGACGCCGCCGGCCGCGTCGAGCACCCGCACCGGCAAGCCGAGCGCGTCGTACTGGTACGAGGTTTTTTGGCCCAGGGCATCGGTCACGCTGGCCAGGTTGCCATTGTCGTCGTAGCGCAGCAAGGTGGCCGCGCCCAGGGCGTCGGTAATCAATGCCGGCTTGTCGAAGCGTTCGTCGTAGACGATGCCGGTGCCGTGCCCGCCGCTTTCGACGCGCACCACACGGCTGCGCCCGTCGTAGCGGTAACTGGTCGTGCGGCCGCCGGCATTGGTGACATGCAGCACATTGCCATGCGCGTCGAGCTGGCGCGTGGTGACGCCGCCGACCGCGTTGACGATGCCGATCATGCGGCGCTTGTGGTCGAAGCGGTAGCGCTCTTCGCGGCCGAGATTGTCGGTCACGATGGTTTCCTGCGGCAGATAGCGCAAGTTCCACGATTGCCCGCTGTTGGTCCAGTTGCGCGTGACGCGGCCGCTGGCCGTGTAGTCGTCGTATTCGTAGCGCGACACCAGGCCGCCCGGCTGGCTGTGTTCCACCATCACGTGGTTGCGGTAGACAAACTGGCGGGTGATGTCGCCCGCGCCATTGCTGACCTGGCTCAGGTTGCCGGCCTCGTCGTAGGCGTACTGCACCAGCAATTGCTGCTCGTCCGTCGCCTCGCGCCGCACGCTGATGCTGCGCAGGCGCGGATAGGCCCGGTGATCTTCGAACACCAGCGTAAACAGATTGCCGGCCCCGTCTTCCACCTGTTCGGGCAACTGGCGCTTGTTGTACGTGATGCTGATGCGGTTGCCGTTGGCATCCATTTTCCCGACCAGGCGGGCAATCTCATGCCCATTGTCGGGAATGGCAAACAGGTCGCGCGCGCCATTCGCATCGAACAGCTCGAACGTGCGCGCACCGCTGCGCAACAGGGTGATCTTTTCGGATGGCGAATAGCGCGTCTGGCCGATGCCCGGCAGCGAAAAGGTGACGTGGCGCGCAAACGCGTCGAGGATGACCACGCTGTCGTCATCGACTTGCAGCGCCAGCGAGAGCGGCGTCGACCAGCCTTGTCCCATCCACCCCGCCTGGCGCTGGCGCGAGCTGTAGCTGCGTTGCCAGCCCAATGGCAACGGGGCGGGCAACACAAAATCCAGCTCGCCCGGGCCTTTGAGTATCTTGGCGCCAGAAGCGGGACTGACCGGTTTGCCGACTTGCGGCTCGCAATCGGGACATGGTTCGTCAGCGTCGCCTTCGAGTTCGAGCTCGAACTTGTCTTTTCCCTTGCCCTTGGGCGACTTGGCGGCAGGCGCCTTGGCGGGGGGCGGCGCCTTCACCGGTGGTGGCGCTGGCGCCGGCGCTTTGACCGCTGGTGCTGACGGCGCCTTCGATGGCGCGACTTGGGCGGCGATACTCCTGGGCTTGAATTCGGGGCGCTGGGCGATCTGCGGCGCGTTCCGATTGACCCAGCCGGCAACGGGAGCGCCCAGCTTGCTTTCCCTGAGAACGCGCAAGGCCTTGGTCAGGTCTTTCTTGGCCAACATGAGTGACACAGCCGACATGACGGCCATCACCAGCAATATTTTTCCTTCGGCGAAAGCCTCGGCGGATGCCGTGATGAGCTGGGCGGATTGCGCACGCGCCGTATGCGCTAATTGCCCGGCGCGCCATGCCAGCGCAAATCCCTGGATCATTTTCCGGCACATTTCGGGAATCGTCTCGGCGAGGCTTTGCACCACGTCGGCCAAACCCATCACCGCCATGACCAGGGTTGCGATCTCTATGCCAACCGCCGCCCCGATGATCGCACCGGGCGCAGCGCCCACGCCGGCCGCCAGGGCGCCGAGCCCGCCGCCGACGGTGGCGCCCAGGATGGCGCCACCGCCAATGAACAGGGCGGTTTCCTTGGTGCCTTCCCACAAGGCGCCGAGAATGCTGCTGAAGTCGAGGCCGGCGACTCTCTTGACCAGCATCTCGGCCATCCGGTGGTTCGATGCTTGCAGCGCCTGGTGGACCGCGTAGGCGCAGCGGGTCGCTTCCGTGTGCTGGGCGATATCGCGCAAGCTGGGCAGCGAATGGTCGCGCGAGAACCGTTGCACGCGTTTTTCGACGTCCTGCAGCGCGGCGGCGCCGGCCGTCCTGTATTGCGTCTCCATCCGGCGCAAGGCGCCGCTGATGTCATTAAAACTGGCAAGGGCATTCGTGGTGGTCATGCGGTGTACTTCCTATGGTCAACAGTCACCGCTTGCTTGATATCATATCGACAGCGTCTTTTTACGGTACGGAGTAACATTATAACAACATTCAGATAGCTTAACGAGTTTCACTATTGTTTGCTGGTGATGCAAGATCGATGCGCGCATGCATAGACGTCGCCATTTTGCACGCCACCCTCCTTGATTAGCCAGGCTCAAGCTTTGCGCATGCGGGGCGGCGCATAATCGTCCCTTCGAACCGTTTCCCGGAGTCTGTTCATGGATGTCGCGCGCAATCGTCATACTGACGAGCTGGTCGAAGCTGAAGAATTATGGGAGATGGACGTGGTCGACAAGGAAGCCTGGCTCTGCCGGGGCTGTCCGACCCAGGTCTATCCGGCTTCGTACGATGCGGCCGTCAACAAGCGCCGGCCGTATTTCACGCTGGGCCGGGTCAACCTGCATGCGGCGGACTGCGCGGTCGATGCCGAACACAGCATCGTCAGCCGCGGGCAGAAAGAACGGGTGGGCAGCAGCGACGGCTTTCCGATGCCCTTTCCCAGCAAGCTGATCCTGGACAGCGACACCGCCGGCGCCGGCGCCAGCCCGCTCAAGGCCTCGTTCGCCTCCAGCACCCTGGCGGCCGTCCACGCCGCCGCCCGGGCGTCGGTGCATGCGCGGCACCACGGCCACACCATCAAGACCATCCGCCCCGCCTGCCGCACGTACATCAATTTTCCGAACGACCGCGCATTCCTGCCGCTCGAAATCCCCGGCGTCCGGGGCAAGACCTACGCCCAGCTGTTCTGGTTCATTCCCAAAAAAAAGCCGGCCTTCTTCAGCAATCCGCGCCACCTGTTCTATGCGCCGATCCGCTGGAAGGAAGAAGCGGCGACCAGCGAGTCGCACTGCGAACTGATCCTCAACGCCGGCGAATGGGACAGCGCCACGCGCCGCCACCTCTCCCTGTGCCGCTTGCGGGTGGACTGGTCCGGCTGGAGCCCGGCGCGCCGCAACACCTTGCTGCACGAAATCAACGCGGCGCGCGCGGAAGCCGTGGAGCAAGCCCGGCAAGACAGCCAGATCAAGGGCTGGATATTCTTCGTCGGCACCCAGGACCGGCTCGACCCGGCCTTGTTCCACGTCGACGACGAGCGCTTCATTTGCGCGCTGGCCGCCCGCATGCGCTGGCCGGAACGCCAACTCGCGCGCGCCTGAGCTGCATCATTCCCGCGCGCCGCTACCCGGCTAGCCTGAACCTCTGATCGACAGGGCGGAGGGCGGCATGAACCTGATTACATGGAATATCCAGCGCGGGCGCAGTCCCAGCGGCAAGTGCGACATCGCGCACACGGCGGCAAGCCTGCGCAAGGTGGCCGATGCCGATGTGCTGTGCCTGCAAGAAGTCTCGTCCGGCTATACCGATATGCCTGGCTGCGACGGCGCCAACCAGTTTGCGCTACTGGCGCACCATTTCCCGGGCTACGTGGCGGTGGTCGGCCTGGCGTGCGACACGGCGGGAGAAGGCGACGGCCCGCGCCGCCTGTTCGGCAACATGATCCTGTCGCGCCATCCGGTGCTGCAAGTGCTGCGCCACGCCTTGCCGTGGCCGCCCGACCCGGCGGTGATGAGCATGCAGCGCATCGCCCTGGAAGCGACGCTCGACACGCCGCTCGGCCTGATCCGCGTGACCACCACCGACCTCGAGTATTTTTCGCGCCCGCAGCGCAGCGCCCAGGTGCAGCGCCTGCGCGACTTGCAGCGCGAAGCGGTGGCGCATGCCGCCACCCCCCGTGCCGGCGCGCCCGGCGGGCCGTTCGCCGCCATCGCGCGCGCGCGTGCGGCCATCCTGGCGGGCGACTGCAACTTCCTGCCCGGTTCCTGGGAATACCATTGCCTGCAAGCACCGTTCGACGATGGCACGCCGGCCTATGCCGACGCCTGGCCCCTGCGCCATCCGGGCCGGGCGCACGCGCCCACGGTCTGCCTGCACGACCATCCGGGCCGGCCGGCCGATCCGTTTACCTGCGACTTTATCTTTGTGGGCGCCGACCTGGCGCCGCGCGTGGCCGAGCTGCGGGTCGCCTGCGACGATGCCGGCCCGGACCACCAGCCGCTGCTCATGCGCCTGGAATAAGGTGCGCGGGCGCGGCCGCACAGTTGATATCTGTTGCATTCAAAACAGCTTGTGCTCATGTAAAATATAACTAAATTTATGTTATAGCAATACACATGATCGACGACAAATCCTACCCCTGTTCGGTACTGCTGATAGACGATGAGCCCTTCGCCCAGGACTTCATCGCGCATTGCCTCGAAGGATGCACCGACGTGGCCCTGCGCTATGCCTCGCAGTCCGAACGCGTCGTCGAGCTGGCGCTGGAGGTCGATGCGACCGTGGTGCTGGTCGACCTGCGCATGCCGGGGGCCGATGGTTTCGACGTGATCCGCCTGCTGCGCCGGCACCGCGATACCGAGCATCTGCCGGTGATCTTGCTGTCCTCCGAAGAAGACGCCGAGATCAAGGCCAGGGCCTTCGCCACCGGCGCCAACGACTACATGGTCAAGTGGCCGGACGGGCGCGAACTGGCCGCGCGCGTGCGCTACCACAGCGCCGCCTACATCGCCCGCAAGCAGCGCGACGAAGCGTTCGTGTCGCTGCGGCGCAGCCAGGAAGAACTGGCCGCGAGCCAGTCGGCCCTGCACCAGGCGCAAAAAATGGAAGCGATCGGCCAGTTGACCGGCGGCGTCGCGCACGACTTCAATAATGTGTTGCAGATCATCGGCGGCAATTTGCAGTTGCTCAAGCTGCTCGGCGGCGTGAGCGAGAGCGCGCGCACCCGGATCGATATCGCGCTCGCCGGCGTGGAGCGCGGCGCCAGGCTGTCGGCCCACCTGCTGGCCTTCGCGCGGCGCCAGCCGCTGCAGGCGGTGGTGGTCAATCCCGGCACGGTGCTGCGCGACATGGATGAAATGATGCGGCGCGTGCTCGGCCCGCGCGCCGTCATCAATACCGACATCGAAGAGCGGTTGTGGAGCACCACGGTCGATCCGAGCCAGTTGAACAACGTGATCCTGAACCTGGCCATCAACGCGCGCGACGCCATGGCCGATGGCGGCACCTTGACCATCCGCGCGGCCAATGTGCCGCTCGGTTCGGGGCTGCTGTCGGAACTGGCCTCGGGCGACTATGTGATGGTGGAAGTGGCCGATACCGGCTGCGGCATGCCGGAAGCGGTGTTGCGGCGCGCTTTCGAACCGTTTTTCACGACCAAGCCGACCGGGCAGGGAACCGGGCTGGGCTTGTCGATGGCGTATGGCTTCGTGAAGCAGTCGGGCGGTGAAATCCAGCTCAAAAGCGAACCGGGCGCCGGCACCAGCGTCAAGATTTTCCTGCAACGCAGCACCAGCGAGCCGGAGGACGCCGAGGAATATGTGCAGGCGCCCTTGTTCGGCGGCCTGGAAACGATTCTCGTGGTCGAAGATGAAGAAGACGTGCGTACCAGCACCGTCGAATTGCTCTCGGCGCTAGGTTACCAGGTGTTCGAGGCGCACGACGCGGCGCACGCCGTGGAACTGATCGACTCGGGGGCCAAGATCGACCTGGTGTTTTCGGATGTGATCATGCCGGGCAAGTTGAGCAGCCTGGAGTTGAGCGAAGTGGTGCGCACCCGGCTGCCATCGGCCCAGTTGCTGTTCACCTCGGGATATGCCGAGGGGGTGCTGGCGCATGAGGGCAAGCTTGACGCCAAGGTCAACCTGCTGCAAAAACCGTATAACGCCGACGTGCTCAGCGCGCGCATCCGGCATCTGCTGCGACGGCCCAAGCCGGCCGGGGTGGCGTCGCACTGAGCGTGCGCGAACGCCCGGCCGCTACCTCAAGCCGCGCTCAGTGCGGCTTGACGTAGCGGTGCGAGCCCGGCGGCGGTTCATTCAACACCGCCCAGAAAATCCCCAGGTCGGCAATCGCCCGCACGAACTCCTCGAAGTCGACCGGCTTGACCACGTACGCATTGACGCCCAGTTCATAACTGCGCAGCAGGTCCTGTTCTTCCTTCGACGAGGTGAGCATCACCACCGGAATGCTTTTCAGGTGCGCGGTGCTGCGGATCTCCCTGAGCACTTCCAGGCCGTCGACTTTCGGCAGTTTCAGGTCGAGCAGCACCACGGCCGGATTGCCGACCTGGCGCGCCGCATGCTCGCCCCGGCACATCAGGTAATCGAGCGCCTCGGCGCCGTCGCGCGCGATGATGACTTCATTGGCCAGTTGGCTCTTTTCCAGCGCGATCAGCGTCAGTTCCAGGTCGTGCGGATTATCTTCGACCAGAAGGATGGGCTTTAACATGTCTTGCGTACCTTAAATATGGAGTTCTTTGGGAATGCTGAAATAAAACGTGGCGCCTTCGCCCGGCACGCCGCTGGCCCACACCCGCCCGCCGTGGCGTTCGATGATGCGGCGCACATTGGCCAGGCCAATGCCGGTGCCCTGGAAGTCTTCCATCCGGTGCAGGCGCTGGAACACGCCGAACAGCTTGTGTACGTACTCCATGTGAAAACCGGCGCCGTTGTCGGCGATCGACATGACCCACTCGGCGCCTTCATCGCTGGCGCGGATGGTGATGATGGCATGCTCTTTCTGGCTGGTGAACTTGACCGCGTTCGACAGCAGGTTGAACAGCGCCAGCTGCAAGAAGGTGGGGTCGGCGCGCATCGCCGGCAGCGCGCCGATATCCCAGTCGATCCGGCGCTGGCCGATGTCGAGCGCCAGCTTGTCGATGCATGAGCGCACCAGCTCGCCCATCTGGACCAGGGTCGGGCGCAGCGCGGCGCGGCCCATCTGCGAAAAACTGAGCAGGTCGTCGACCAGCTTGCCGGCCAGGCGCGCCGAATCCTTGATGTTGCGCAGGAAGCGCTGGCGCTTTTCCAGGTTCTCGCTGGCGGCCGGCTCCAGCAGCAGGTCGGAAAAGCCGACGATGTGGCGCAGCGGCGCGCGCAGGTCGTGCGAGACCGAATACGAAAACGCTTCGAGCTCCTTGTTGGCGCGGCCCAGTTCCTCGGCCAGTTCGGCCATCTGCTCGGCGCGTTCGAGCGCGATCCCCAGCAGCGCGGTGCGGAACTCGAGCGCCAGTTCGATCTCGCCGCCGTGCCAGGGCGCGCTGGTGCCGGTGATGGTTTCGCGCCAGGTGGCGAAGCTGGTGCGCGGAGACAGTTGCGTCACCGGCGCCGCGCCTTGCGCGTCTTTCTGGTGCGGGTTGCCGGCCCATTCCACGGTGCGCACCACCTCGGGCCGGAACCACAGCAGGTAGTGCTTGTGGATGCGCGAGACCGGCATGGCCAGCAGGCCCGAGCAATTGCCGGCCAGGGCCGCCGCGGCCGGATACTGCGCCGCCAGGCAGTCGGTATGGAACACGTCGTCGTGGTTGTTCGCATCGAGCCAGCCGACCAGCTCGCGGATCGCGTCTTCATCGGGCGTGTCGCCGTAGGTCAGCAGGCGCTCCTCGAACACGATGGCGGCGCCGCCGGCGCGCGCGAACTGCAGCAGGGCCGGGAACACGCTGGCGAGGTTGTCGATGAAGTCCGAGCCCTGGGTCAGGCCGGCCAGCATCGACAGCATGACGCGCCGCACGTCCAGCCGGAATTGCAGCTCCTTGGCGTCGGCGCGCGACTCGATGCACATGGCCAGGATCTGGCCCAGTTGTTCGCAGGCGGTGCGCTTGTCGAAAGCGACCGGGCAGGGCGTCGCATGGTGGCACGAAATCAGTCCCCACAGCTTGCCCTTGACCATGAGCGACACCGACATCGACGCCAGCGTGCCCATGTTGCGCATGTATTGCAGGTGGATCGGCGAGACGCTGCGCAGGGCCGCGAACGAGAGGTCGTTGGCGGCGCCGGTCATCGGGTTCAAGGCCGGCACCAGGCGCGCCGGCGTGTAGTTGGCGTCCTGGATCAGGCGGATGCGGTTGAGCATGTACAGCTCGCGCGCCTGGCGCGGAATGTCGGACGCCGGGAAACGCTGCCCCAGGTAGGACGGATAATCGTCGGCGCGGCATTCGGCCAGCACGTGGCCGTGGCCATCCTGGTCGAACTGGTACACCATGACCCGGCCGAAGCCGGTGACGCGGCCGATTTCCTGGGCCGCCAGCGCGCTCATGGCCTGCGTGTCGGCGCTGTCGCCCACCTTCAGCAGGAACTCGCCGACCTGGCGGTGCAGGTGGCGAAAATCGGCGGCCGAGGCGCGCTCGACCGATTCGAATTCGAGGATCAGCAGCGCATCGTAGTAATGCGCCAGCACGTCGAAGTGGCGCACCGGCCCGATGCCGAGGGTACACAGGTAGAGCGGGCGCTGGCCGATGTCGGCGGCGTCGATCTCGGGCCCAAGCTGCAGGCGGCCTGCTCGCCGATCACCGCTTCCAGGGCCTGGCCGATGGCGCGTTCGCAATCGACCCCGATCATCTGGTCGAGGTTGTCGCTGGCCTGGAGCACTTGCAAGGTCGGCGACAGCGCCAGCAAAAAGCCATGCGGCTGGATGCTGCCGGGGAAGCGGATCGGTTCCTGGTCGCAGCTGGACAAGTCGAGATCGGGACTGTGGGGGATTGCCTGGCTCATAAAAAGCTTCCTGGGCACGGGTCGGGGCGCCGCATTTCAAAAGCAATATTTTACTTTAATCACTGTTCATTGCCTCGCACGCCAGCGCCGCCGCCGCCCCGCGCGGCGCTGGCTGGCGCATGATAAACTCCGTTCCTCTAACCGGACCCGCTTGAGCGCCACTTGCCACCCATGCCGCCATCGACGACGACGCTGCGCCTGATCCTGGGCGACCAGCTCAACCCCCTGCACAGCTGGTTCGCCGAGGTGCGCGCCGACGTACTCTACGTGTTCATGGAAGTGCGCCAGGAGACCGACTACGTGCGGCACCACGCGCAGAAGATCATCGCCATCTTTGCCGGCATGCGCGCCATGGCGCACCAGCTCGGGCAAGCCGGCCACCGCGTACACTACCTGCGCATCGACGACACTGACAACCTGCAATCGATCCCGGCCAACATCGACGCGCTGCTGGCCCGCTACGGCGCCAGCGGCTTTGAATACCAGGAGCCGGACGAATACCGGCTCGACGCGCAACTGGCCGCCTACGCGGCGCGGCTGAAGGTACCCGGCACGATGGTCGGCAGCGAGCATTTTTTGACCGCGCGCGACGAGGCCGGCCGCATCTTCGCCAAGCGCGCGCAGTCGCTGATGGAGTATTTCTACCGCCAGATGCGGCTCGTGCATGGGGTGCTGGTCGACGCGGGCGGCAAGCCGGCCGGCGGCCAGTGGAACTTCGATCACGACAACCGCAAGCCGTGGCGCGGCACGCCGCCCGAGCCGTTCGATGCGCGCGCGCAGCACGATCATTCTGCGCTGTGGGCCAGCATCGAGGCCGCCGGCGTGGCCAGCTTCGGGCGCCCCGATTGCGCGCGCATCGTCTGGCCGCAGGACCGCGCCGAAGCGCTGACCCACCTGGACGCCTTTATCCAATATGGCCTGCCGCACTTCGGCGACTATCAGGATGCGATGCACACGAGCGCCACGCGCCTGTTTCATTCGATGCTCTCGTTCGCCCTCAACACCAAGATGCTGCACCCGCGCGAAGTGATCGCCGAAGCCGAAGACGCCTGGCGCGCCGGCCACGCGCCGCTGCACGCGGTGGAAGGCTTCATCCGCCAGATCCTCGGCTGGCGCGAGTACGTGCGCGGCGTGTACTGGGCCAACATGCCGGGCTACGAGCGGCACAATGTGTTCGGCCACGACACGCCGCTGCCGTCGTGGTTCTGGGATGGCAAGACGAACATGCGCTGCCTGCGCCACGCCATCGGCCAGTCGCTCGACGATGCGCACGCCCATCACATCCAGCGCCTGATGATCATCGGGAATTTCTCCCTGCTGGCCGGACTCGATCCGCACGCGCTGCACGAGTGGTACCTTGGCGTGTATGTCGACGCGGTCGAGTGGGTGGAAATGCCGAACACGATCGGCATGAGCCAGTTCGCCGATGGCGGCCTGCTGGCGACCAAGCCGTATGTCTCGAGCGCCGCGTACATCGACCGCATGAGCGACTACTGCAAGGGCTGCCACTACGATAAAAAGGCGCGCCTGGGCGAGACGGCCTGTCCGTTCAATGCGCTGTATTGGGATTTTTTTGAGCGCAATGCCAAGCGCTTGTCGGGCAACCAGCGCCTGGGCATGGTGTACCGCAACCTGTTCAAGATGGATGACGCGGCGCGCGCGGCCTGTGGCGAACAGGCGGCATCGGTGCGGGCGCGGCTGGAACAACTCTAACGCCGGTTTACAACTTCACGGAAGCTTGAATCAACCATGACTCTACATATCGATACACCGCTGGTGGCCTCGTCGGCCATGGGCGGCAAGAACGGCCAGACGGTCTGGCTGAAGATGGAAGCGCTGCAGCCGAACGGCTCGTTCAAGCTGCGCGGCATCGGCCACGCCTGCGAAGAGTACGCGCGGCGCGGGGCGAAACGCTTCATCTCTTCGTCGGGCGGCAATGCGGGCCTGGCCGCCGCCTACGCCGGGCGCCAGCTGGGCGTGCCGGTGGTGGTGGTGGCGCCGGAAACGACCAGCGAGCGCGCGCGCGAACTGATGCGGCGCGAACAGGCCGAGCTGATCGTACACGGCGCTTCGTTTTCCGAAGCGAACGCGCTGGCGCTGTCGATGGTGGGCGAGCACGACGCCTTCATCCACGCCTTCGACGATCCGCTGTTGTGGACCGGGCACGCCACCATGATCGATGAAGTGGCGCATGCCGGCGTGATTCCCGACGCGGTGGTGCTGTCGGTCGGCGGGGGCGGCCTGATGTGCGGCGTGATCGAAGGCCTGCGCCGCAATGGCTGGGACAAGGTGCCGGTGTTCGCCGTCGAGACCGACGGCGCCGATTCGCTGGCGCAGTCGATCGAGGCCGACCGGCGCATCGAACTGCCGCGCATCGCCAGCATCGCCACCTCGCTCGGCGCGCGCCAGGTGTCGCAGGCGGCGTTCGACTGGACCCACGTGCATCCGATGAGCAGCATGGTGGTGACCGACCAGGCGGCGGTGGCGGCCTGCATCCGCTTCATGGACGACCACCGGCTGGTGGTGGAACCGGCCTGCGGCGCCTCGCTGGCGGTGGTCTACGCCGGCCGCCCCGAACTGGCCGCTTTCAAGAACCTGCTGGTGATCGTGTGCGGCGGCGTGACCGCCACCGTGGCGCAGTTGCAGGCGTGGGAAGGCACCCTGGCCGCCTCATAGTCCGTACAGGATGGCCGCCACCGCATCGTAGATCGGATACACGCGCGGCCCCGACTTGGGCCAGCCGACCATGTCGAAGTGGTCGTAGCCTTGGTAGTTTTTCAGGAAATTCCAGCTGCCGCGCACCGGCGTGCCTTTATGGTCGCGCACCGGGTGCCCGGACGGGGCGCGCATGCTGACCGTGTTGACCACGCCATCGTTGGCGAACCAGCTGGCGTCGACCGGCACCCGGCCGCCGCCGGCCATCGTGTACGAGCCCATGCCGCGCCGCCCGGCCGAGGGAAGCACCCACTCGCCGGCATACGGGCGCGTGAGCGAGGCCATGTCGGCGCGCGGATACTGGAAGGCCGGGTTCTGGAGCGGGAACAGCAGGCGGTCGGTGTTGTTGCAGCACGGGCTGCCGGCTTCGGTCGCCTGGTTGCTCATCGAGAAGTAATACACCGAGGGCGAGGTCTTGGCCCAGGCATTGAAGGTGTACGCGCCGTCGGGCGTCATTTCGGCCTGGGCCGAGTCGAAATTGTCCTGGTCCCAGAAGGGCGCGGCCAGCACGCGCTGGCGGTAGGCCGCCGAGGGCTCGGTCGCGCCGCTGCGCAGGCCGAACTGTTCCAGCCCGAGGTCGGCCGCCGGTTGCGTGACATCGCCGCCGTTGGCGATGGTGGCGATGCCGGCGCCCAGTTGGGTGAGCGCCGCGCCGGTGTCGCCCATGGCGTCGCGCAGGCTGGTGCCATCGTTGGGCGAGGATATGGTGGTGGCGCTGACGACCCAGCCGCGCTTGCCGCCCTGGTACAGGTCGGCGCCGCCTTCGTCGCCGTTCGGCGAGCCGTTCTCCAGCAGTTCGATCAGGGCGCGGATGGTTTGCCCACCCTGGCTGTGGCCGATCAGGTGGACCGGGTGGCGCGCGTCCCAGGCCGGATACAGCGCGGCCGGATAGCCGTTGGGATTATTCGCCGGATCGGCGGCCCAGCATTTGCCGGCGGGCTGGCGCAGCGCGCCGAACCTGGCCGCGCTGCCCGTGTGGGTGGTGCCGTAATCGACGCAGCCCCCTTTGATCTGATAGTACAGTTCGGCCGCGCGGTCCCAGTTGGAACTGATCGCGCCGACCGAGGCGGCCCAGACCTGGTGCTGGCCTTGGTGGCTGCGCATGTGGCCGACAATGTCGTCGAAGCCGCCCCAGTATTTGAAACCGGTGCGCGTGTACTGCTCCGGGCCGAAACCGAGAAAGCCGTGGACCAGTACGATCGGATAGTTGTTTGCGGCTGAGGCCGCTTGGAAGGCGCAGGACAGGAACAGGGCGGGGGCGAGGACGGCGCGTAGGGTGCGTGGCAACATAAGAATTTCTCCTGGCGAGAAAACGTGTCGGCACATTGTATAGGCATTTTATGCGCGCCCGCGCTCGCTTTTTTGCTGTGTTGCCAAGACGTTAAATCAGAGGCTGCCGGTCCCCGCGCCGCCAGTGGCGGCGCTGGCGCTGGCGGCCAGCTGGTCTTGCCACACCACGTAATCGTCGACCGAATACAACTGGCATGGCTGGCCGCTGCTGCGCGCGCAGGCGGCCAGTGCGCGCGCATGCGGGTCTTCGCCTTCCTCGGCCCAGCACCAGGCGCCGCTGGGCGAGACGGCAAACGCGCGCGGGGTGAGCTTGTGCAGGTACTCGCGGTAAGCGGCGCGCCCGTTCTCGCTCAGGTAGGGCACGGCCTCGATGTCGTCGACGCGGGCGAAGTCGGTGCGCGGCACGCTGGGGGCGTCGGCCACGGCCACGGTTTCGCGGGTCGGCATGCCGATCTGTTCAAGAAAACGCGCGGTGTCGCGCCACCAGATGCGGGCGCCGTCGCGGCTGGCAAGCATGCCGTGCGCGTCGCGCTTGAAGGCGCCAAACTCGACCAGGCGCGCGCTGCCGCCGGCGCGCTCGAAAGCGGCGTGCATGCGCGCCACCAGGTCCGGTCCGAACAGCGAATCGTTCACGCCGTAGATCCACAGGCTGGGAATCTTGTTGGCCGCGCCGTAGTTGGCAAACGCTTGCACCAGTTGCGCGCGCCAGTCGCAGCGCTCGCCATCGTCGCGCAGGCCGCCGGCGAAGTTGATCAGGCCGCGCACGCCGGGAACGGCGCGCGTGCCGAGGGCGATCGTGGCCAGGCCGCCATACGATTGGCCGGCCACCACGATGCGCTCGGGATCGGCCCAGCGCTGCCGGCGCGCGAATTCGATGGTGTCCTGCACGTCGCTGGCCTGGGCGTAGCCGTTGGCCGTCATGTTGCAGCCGT
The DNA here is from genome assembly GCF_011682185.1 of Massilia genomosp. 1. Lineage (NCBI taxonomy): Bacteria > Pseudomonadati > Pseudomonadota > Betaproteobacteria > Burkholderiales > Oxalobacteraceae > Massilia > Massilia genomosp. 1. The sequence continues at coordinate 45,319 of NZ_WHJF01000032.1, read as the reverse complement.
GGTCGGCGTAAGCGCCGGTGGAGTCGGCAAACCCGCGCCGCATCGGCACCAGCACCGCGTAGCCGCGCTTGACGAACGCGGTGGCCATGAAAATGAAGCGCTCGCGCGGCTGCTTGCGCGGCTCGCCCGATTCCTTGCCATGATTGATGATCAGCAGCGGAAACGGGCCGGCGCCGTTCGGCCGGAACAGCGTGGTCTGCAGCACCGACTGCTTGCCGGGACCGGCGGGAATGGCGATCACGGTTTCATTGAGGCGAAAGTCGACCGGCAATTCTTGCTCGACCGCTATCGAGGGGAGCAGGCTCAGGCCGCTCACCAGTGCGGCGAGCAGCATCCGGCATGCGCGCCGGACTGGCGGAAAAACGGTAGCGATGATGGGCTCCCGATGAATGGAATTGCCGAATGGAATGATTCGATTCTATGCAGGGAGTTTTTCTGGAGCAATACCGGAATGTCAACTCGGAGCAGGAGGCGTGAAAAAAAGTCACTGGATGCACGCTTCCTTGCCTGCTTGCTCATGTCGATCGTGCAAACGGGGGCTTTGTCGCAAGGGAATGTGGCAATCTAGCGACGCTGCGGGCTGGCGCACGCAGGGTAGCGGCCAGAGAAACATTTCCTATGGGAAAAATTGTTCTCGCAATAGCAGATCGCCGGTGTTAGCATTGGCACGCCGTCAAATCCAGGCCCCGCGCCCTTCGCCCTCATGAAAAATCTCAGTATCGGAATCCGCCTGACCCTCGGTTTCGCCATCGTTCTGTTGTTCCTGGTAGCCCTGACCGGCATCGGGGTAGGGCGCATGCAGCAGGCCAGTGTGATGACCGACACCATGCTGAACGACACCGTGCGCAACGAGCGCCTGATCGACGAGTGGGCCAAGGTGATTGAAGTGAACGCCGCGCGCACCACCACGGCCTGGAAGGTGAGCGATCCGGCCGACCAGAAAAAAGTGGAAGAGCAGATGAAGCGCTCGTCCGCGCGCGCCACCGAAATCCAGACCATGCTGGGCGAGAGCATCAAGCTCGCGCGCGCCAGGGCGCTATTGGAGCAAGTGCTGGAGTCGCGCAAGGCCTACACGGCGGCGCGGGCCAGTGTGTTCCAGCTCAAAGCGGCCGGCGACATGGCTGGCGCGGCCGCCACGTTCGACACCGACATGGCGCAAAAACGCGAAACCTACCTGGCGGCGCTGGCCAGCCTGTCCGGCGAGCAGCGCGCTGTGCTCGACAGCACCGCCGCCGCGATCGCCGTCCAGTACGCGAGCGGGCGCACCTTGCTCATCAGCCTGGGCGCGATTGCCATGCTGATCGGGATTGCCTGCGCGATATGGATCACGGGTACCATCACGCGGCCGATCCGGGCTGCCGTGCGGGTCGCCGAAACGGTGGCCTCGGGCGACCTGACCAGCCGCATCGCGATCGACAGCCGCGACGAAACCGGGCAACTGATGCAATCGCTCAAGCGCATGAACGATAGCCTGGTCGATATCGTCGGCGAGGTACGCAGCGGCACCGACGCCATTGGCACGGCCTCGCGCGAGATTGCCAGCGGCAACCTGGATCTGTCCTCGCGCACCGAAGACCAGGCCAGTTCACTGCAAGAAACAGCCTCGGCCATGGACCAGCTGACCTCCACCGTCAAGCTCAACGCCGACAACGCGCGCGAAGCGAACCAGTTGGCCATCAGCGCGGCCGCGGTGGCGATCCGTGGCGGCACGGTGGTGTCGGACGTGGTGGCGACGATGAGTTCGATCAATGCATCGTCGACCAAGATTGTCGAGATTATCGGCGTGATCGACGGGATTGCTTTCCAGACCAATATTCTTGCGCTCAATGCGGCGGTGGAAGCGGCGCGGGCCGGCGAGCAGGGGCGCGGGTTTGCGGTGGTGGCCTCCGAAGTGCGCATCCTGGCGCAACGTTCGGCGGCGGCCGCGAAAGAGATCAAGCAACTGATCGGCGACTCGGTCAGCAAGGTCGACAACGGCACGCGTTTGGTGGACCAGGCCGGCAAGACGATGGAAGAAGTGGTGACGAGCATCAACCGCGTGACGCGCATCATGAACGACATCACCAGCGCCAGCGACGAGCAGCGCGACGGCATCGAACAGGTCAATTTGGCGGTGACCCAGATGGACCAGGTGACCCAGCAGAACGCGGCGCTGGTCGAGCAGGCCGCGGCGGCGGCGGCGGCGATGCAGGACCAGGCGGCGCAACTGTCGCAGGTGGTCGGCGTGTTCAAGCTCGGCCAGCCGACGGGCGGACGGCGCGCGCTGGCGCTGGCGGGCCGGTGAACGCCGGTCCGCAGCGACGCGGCGGCGCCGACCCGGCGCCTGGACAGGGGCAGGGGCAGGGCGCAAGTGTGCTTCAGCCGGGGCACGCCGTGGCCGCGCCAGCACAGGCGCAGGCCACGCCCGTGCTTCAGGCGGAACAAGCCGCTCCCGCGCACGGGCAAGCCGCGCCGGTTCGGCGTAGCATGTGCGCCCTGTGTACGCGACCGGCGGCGGCGTGCATCTGCCGCTGGATTCGTCCGGTCGCCAGCGAGGTGCGCTTGCTGATCCTGCAGCACCCGCTGGAAGTGCGCAACGCCAAGGGCAGTGCGCGCCTGCTGCACCTGAGCGTGGCCGGCAGCACGCTGGTCGCCGGCGAGGTATTCGACCCGGCGCAACTGTCCGCGCTGCTGGACGTGGAAGGCCGGCAGGCTGTGTTGCTCTATCCCGACACGCCGGACGACCGCTCGCTGGGCATGCCGACGCCGCCGCCACTGCCGTCGGGGCTGCTAGGCGCGCCTGGCAAACTGCTGCTTGTCGTGCTCGACGGCACCTGGCGCAAAAGCCGCAAGATGCTGTACCGTAATCCCCTGCTGCATGCCTTGCCACGCCTGCCGCTGAGCGACATGCCGCCCTCGCGTTACCGCATCCGCAAGGCGCACGCCCCTGACCAGCTCTCGACCCTGGAAGCGACGTGTCATGCCTTGGGTGAGATCGACGGCGACCACGATAAGTTCCTGCCGCTGAGCCGCGCTTTCGATGACTTGATCGACACGTTTGTGCTACATCAAGGCCGGCTTTGAACGCTGCTTGAAAAAGCCGCATCACCGGCGTAGAATACTGTATGTTTATACAGTTAAATGGGTGCTCCGGTGACCGATCGCGACAAGGACTTTGAAGAAAGCGTCATGCTCCCGCCGCGCCCGCTGGCGGCGCAAAAGGGGCGCGGCGCCGTCACCAACCTGCAGGGCCGCTACGAGGTCAATGCGCGCGAGCGGTTTGACGACGGCTGGGTGCATGCCGACGAGGACGACGCGCCGGCGCCGTTCCGCACCCAGGTCACCGACGAATTCGCCAGGACCATCCTGAGCCGCAACAGCTCGCCCGACATTCCCTTCAATGTGTCGCTCAATCCCTATCGCGGGTGCGAGCACGGCTGCATTTACTGCTTTGCGCGGCCGACCCACAGCTACCTTGGCCTGTCGCCGGGGCTGGACTTCGAAAGCCGCCTGTTCGCCAAGGTCAACGCGCCCGAGCTGCTGCGGCGCGAGCTGGCCAGGCCGTCCTACGTGCCGGAGCCGATCGCGGTCGGCGTCAACACCGACGCCTACCAGCCGTGCGAGCGTGGGCTGGGCATTACCCGGCGCGTGCTGGAAGTGCTGCACGACTGCGAGCATCCGGTCGCGCTGATCAGCAAGTCCTCGCTGATCGAGCGCGACATCGACCTGATCGGGGCCATGGCGGCCAAGAACCAGGCGATTGCGGCCGTCACGCTCACCACGCTCGACCCTGCCATCTCGCGCACGCTCGAGCCGCGCGCGGCGGCGCCGGCGCGGCGTTTGCGCACGATCCGGCGCCTGACCGACGCCGGCATCCCGGTGCGGGTCAGCGTGGCGCCGGTGATTCCCTTCGTCACCGAGCCCGAGCTCGAACGCGTGCTGGAAGCGGCGCGCGACGCCGGGGCCGTGAGCGCGCACTACGTCGTGCTGCGACTGCCATTGGAGGTCAATCCCCTGTTCCAGGAATGGCTGCAGGCACACTTTCCCGAGCGGGCGCAGCGGGTGATGAACCGGGTGCGCGAAATGCGCGGCGGCAAAGACTACGACAGCGACTTCAGCAAGCGCATGCACGGGGAGGGCGTCTGGGCCGATCTGATACGCCAGCGTTTCGTCAAGGCGGTGGAGCGGCTGGGCATGAACCTGACCAGCGGGCGGTTTGGCGAGCTGGACACGTCACGCTTCAAGAAGCCGATCGTCGTTCCCCCGGCCAAGCCCAAACAATGCGGCAACGCCACCGGCCAGCTGGATTTGTTTTCCTGAGCTGCGCTATCAGCAGCACAACAACGCCAACAGGCGTGCTGGGCGTAAAAGGCCAGCGGCCGCATTGCGCCATGCGTGCGTCAACCTGGCGCATGCAGGGCGACACGGCGCACGCGTGGCGCAATGCGCCCGGCGCCGCCATCATCGCCTGTCGCAGAGAATATCGCATTGTCCTGTTGGCGGCCGCGTTCTCGCAGGGCGAACAGCTGGTGGATGAGAGCCACTTGTGTTTCGTGCTTCATTGGAATGTCCATATTGTTGTGCCGGCGAGGGCTGCCGCACCGGCATAATGTACTCTCAAATAAGACCCTGGCTAGCTGTGCGAACGCATGGATCGGATCAGGTTCCCGCGTCCACGAGCAAGTGCCAGCTAGTCACTGCGCACCACGGTGCCTTGTGCGATAGCGCAGATTTTCTCCACCCCGTCTTGCACCGCATAGATCTCCGCCGAGCAAACGGCCTGGCGCTTTCCGACGCTCTTTGCCTGGGCGCGAGCGATCAGATGCGTTCCCGTGGCGGGTCTGACGTAGTTGATCTTGTACTCGGATGTCAGGGCATTGCCGCCGAGCGCTACGCCACCAGCGAAGGTAATGGCGTTGTCGGCGAGGTAGCTGACCACCCCGCCATGCACGAAACCGTGCTGCTGTTTCAGATTGTCAGTGATGTCGATGCGGATTTCCGCTTCAGTCGGCCCGGTGCTGACGAGCTTGGCTGCCAGGAATTGGCTGAACGGCTGGGCTTCAAAGATTTCGCGTGCAATTTCGTGAATGTCGGGCATGTCAACCTCTTAGAAAACGGTAAGAACCGTGGAAATCGGGGGGGCATGCGTTGGCGTACGAGCGGAATGTCAAGCGCAACAAGCCGAACTGTTGCCGCGCGAATGCCGCTGCCGGCATACGCAGGTATGGGACATATTCATTCGTCTTATCCGCCCCGACCATCGCGATCAGCTCGGGTTTGGCGGCCTCGATCCGCTGGACCCATTCCCGACAGATGCGGGCATAATCGAGCTTGTCATTGCGAACGTTGAGCAGGCTAAGCACGCGGTCGGAAGCTGCCAGGATTTCCGTTTGCCGCGACAAGCATCCGCCCTACACTTGCCCCCCCCGTTTTTTGATCTGGATACTGCCCACATCAAAACGTTTCGTTTTAATTTTTTTGCAATATTGGCAAATAATATCCCATGTGCCAAGTAAGTGATCATGTTTTGTGTGCATCCCAGCTCGATTTGTTCGGATAGTGCTGGCCATCCGGGGGCTTTTCTTGCGTGCCTGCTTCCCGCGCTTAGTCGCTCATTCCGATCAAATGCCGCTCAATGTCGAACACATGCGCGTCTTCCATGCCCAGTTCGCGCAGCGCGTGCGCCAGGTCGATCAGGTAGTCGCGGTTGGCGCCGCTCGGGCCGTGCGAGCGCGCGATTTGACGGGCAATGTCACGCTCGCTGGCTTCACCAAGGAAGGCCGCGTTGTCCTCGGTCGCGATGTACACCAGCCCCAGCTCGCTGCTGCCGTCGTCGAAGCCGATCTCGATCGCCAGGCGCCGGTAGCCGTTCTTTTCGCGGTGGTCCAGGTGGGTGAACACGTCGGGCGTGATCAGGTAGGCCATGCCGGCGGTGACCGCCCCCGGCTGGGCCACCAGGGTGGCGACGCGGCCTGGCGCTGTTTCGGTGCCGCGGTGATCGTGGGAACCTTGCCAGAAGCGCCGGGTCCAATTGCGAATGGTGGCCGGGCGGCGCTCGATGTACGGAAAGTCCGCCTTGAAGATCAGCGAGCCGTAGCCGAACAGCCACACGCGATGGTGGCCGTCGAATTGATCCATGCGCTGGTTGATGGCGATGGTGTTAAAGGACATGGGCAGGTTCCGTTGGACGCGAGCATCAATTATAGGGGCGGTGCGTCATCGGTGCAGCGACCGGCGTCAGCGCCGCCTGCGTCACTGCCGGTTCGCTCGCGGCCATCCGTCCACTGTCTACGGCGCCGGCTGAGCATTCACCAGCGGAATGTTCCAGTTGTGCGACTCGACGAACTTGAACAGGAAGGCGATAAAACTGTCGGCCGCCGGCGAGAGCGAGCGTTTGTCACGCGTGTAGACAAAAAAACGCCGCGTCAGTTCCGGCTCGTGCAGCTGGCGCATGTGCAACTGGTGCAGGCGCACCAGCGGCTCCGCATACGGCAGGCACACGGTCACGCCCAGGCCGGCGCTGACCATCGCCAGCGCGGTGGTCATGAAGGTGACTTCGTTGACGGGATTGAGCGGTACCTCGCGCAGCGAATGATGCATGTCGCTCAGCAGGCGCTCGGTGAACTGCCCTTGCAGCGAGATGAAGGGGTGTGCCGCCAGGTCCGACCACGTCACCCGTTCGCGCCGCTCCAGCGCATGCTGCTGCGGAAACACCAGCACGAAGGGCATCTCGAACAGCACCGCCGCCTCGATCTGCGCGGTCGGATCGCGCTCCGGCCCGATGCCGCAGTCGACCTCGCCGCTGAACACGCGCGCCGTCACGTTCTCGACCGCGCAATCGACCAGGCGCACCTGGATTTCCGGATACAGCTTGCGATAAGCGGCGATGACTTGCGGCAGCAGGGTACACGACATCAATTGCGGCGCCGCGATCCGCACCACCCCCTTTTTCAGCCGCGTCTGGCTGGCGATATCGCGCAGTGCGCCGTCGAGGTCGTCGATCATCTTGGAAAACAGGGGCGTCAGCTCGCGTCCGACCTCGGTCAGGGCGACCCGGCGCGTGCTGCGGTCGACCACGCGCACGCCGAGGGTCAGTTCCAGCTCCTTGATCAGGCCCGACAGCGCCGCCTGGGTCACGTGCAAATACGCGGCCGCCAGGGTGAAACTGCCCGTCTTGGCAAGCGCGACAAGAGCGCGCATCTGGCGCAAGGTGGGATTCATAGGTTTATCTGATAAGTCGCGTTGAAAATATTGTTTGAATGATAGTTCGTTTTGCACTCTAATAGAACAATCAACAGGGGAGCGAGCATGAAAATCACCAGGATTCACCACGTAGCTTACCGCTGCAAGGATGCCAAAGAGACAGTCGAGTGGTACGTGAAGTACCTCAACATGGACTTCGTGCTGGCCATTGCCGAAGACCAGGTGCCGTCGACCGGCGCGCCCGACCCGTACATGCACGTGTTCCTCGATGCCGGCATGGGCAATGTGCTGGCCTTTTTCGAGCTGCCGAGCCAGGCGCCGATGGGCCGCGACGAGAACACCCCGGCCTGGGTCCAGCACCTGGCCCTGGAAGTCGGCTCCATGGATGAGTTGCTCGCTGCCAAGACGCGCCTCGAAGCGGACGGCATCGACGTCATCGGGCCGACCAACCACACCATCTTCAAGTCGATCTATTTCTTCGATCCGAACGGACACCGCCTGGAACTGGCCGTCAATACGGCCACGCCCGAGATGCTGCAACAGCTCGACGCCGTCAAATGGGACATGCTCAACGAGTGGTCGCAGACCCGCAAGGCGCCGAAACACGCTGCCTGGATGCACGAAAAACCCGCAGCGGACCACCACTAAAGGCACACATGAAACTTGCAACACTAAAAACAGGCGGGCGTGATGGCGCGCTGGTCGTCGTCAGCCGCGACCTGTCGCGCTACCAGAAGGTTCCCAAGATCGCCGCTACCTTGCAGTTCGCGCTCGACAACTGGGACGATGTGGTCGAACGCTTGCAGGGCGTCTACGTCTCCCTGAACGAGAACGCGAGCTGGGATGCCCAGCCTTTCGACCAGGCCCTGTGCCATTCGCCGTTGCCGCGCGCCTACCAGTGGGCCGACGGTTCGGCCTATATCAACCACGTCGAACTGGTTCGAAAAGCGCGCAACGCCGAGGTGCCGGCATCGTTCTACACCGATCCGCTGATGTACCAGGGCGGTTCGGATTCCTTCATCGGCCCGCGCGACCCGATTTATGCGCTGTCCGAAGAGTGGGGCATCGACCTCGAAGCGGAAGTGGCCGTCATCACGGGCGACGTGCCGATGGGGGCGGGCGTCGAGCGCAGCGCCGGGGCCGTGCGCCTGGTGATGCTGGTCAACGACGTGTCGCTGCGCAACCTGATTCCGAACGAATTGCTCAAGGGCTTCGGTTTTTTCCAGTCGAAAGCGGCCAGCGCGTTTTCGCCGGTGTGCGTCACGCCTGACGAACTGGGCGAGGCCTGGCAAGACAGCAAGTTACGCCTGCCGCTGAACGTGCAGATCAACGGCAAGCCCTTCGGCAAGCCGAACGCGGGCGACGACATGACCTTCAACTTCGCGCAACTGGTGGCACATGCGGCCAAAACGCGCGAACTGGCGGCCGGCACCATCATCGGCTCGGGCACGGTATCGAACAAGCAGGGCAACCTGCATGGGTCGAGCATCGACAACGGCGGGGTCGGCTACTGCTGCCTGGCTGAAGTGCGCATGTATGAAACCATCGAGCATGGCGCACCCAAAACGTCGTTCCTCCAATTCGGCGACAGCGTGCGTATCGAGATGTTCGATGCCGCCGGGGCCAGCATCTTCGGTGCCATCGACCAGACCGTGACCGTCTACCAGGAGCGCCAGCCATGAAGCTGTACACCTATTTCCGCAGTTCGGCGGCGTACCGGGTGCGCATCGCGCTGAACCTGAAAGGGGTCGCTTACGAGGCCATTCCCGTGCATCTGCTGCGCAATGGCGGCGAGCAACTGGCGCCCGAGTATCTGGCCATCAATCCGAGCGGGCTGGTGCCGAGCTTGCAGGACAAGGGCGCCACCCTGACGCAGTCGATTGCGATCCTGGAATACCTGGAAGAGGTGCATCCGCAAGTGCCCCTGCTGCCGCGCGACGCGCTGGGCCGGGCGCGCGTGCGCTCGCTGGCGCTGATGGTAGCCTGCGACACCCATCCGCTGACCAATCTGCGCGTGCTGCGCCATCTGGTGCATCAGGTCGGCTTGTCGGAAGAAGCCAAGACCGAGTGGTATGTGCATTGGTTGCGCGAGGGCATGGCCGCGCTTGAAGCCCATCTGGCCAATTCGCGCGACACCGGGCGGTTTTGCCACGGCGATGCGCCGACCATGGCCGACTGCTGCCTGGTGCCGCAAGTGTTCAACGCGCGCCGTTTCCATGTGGATCTGGCGCCGTATCCCACCATTGTCCGCATCGACGCCATGTGCGCGGCCTTGCCGGCATTCGCCGAGGCGCATCCGGCGCGCCAGCCCGACGCCGAGTAAGGCGTGATCAAAGGGTGGCGAAGGCCACCACGCCGACCAGGGTGGCGATCAGCAGCGCCACCCCGACCAGGCCGGCCAGGATCACATACACGGGATTGAGCGCAGTCACGTCGCGGTCGAAATCCGATTTGCGGCGCAGGCCGACGAAGGACCAGGCAATCGCCGCCAGGGTCGCGAAAAAAGACCGTTCGGTGGCCTGGACAGGATTTTTGTCAAGCATGTTGTTCCCCTTTCGATACGGCGCGCGAGGCAAGCGCCCCGATTCCGTCGAGCATAGCCGCTGCGCCGTGCGCGCAACAGGAGCAGACCGGCGCGCAAGACCATATCAAAACCCGGGAACCAAGCCGGCGCCGGCGCGGTCCTATACACAGGCGGGCCGATTGCGCTCGCCATGCCGGGAGGACAAGTATGATCAAGCAAGGGGTCGGCGCGCTCGAAGCAATGGGGCGCAGTGCGGCGTGATACGGGGGAGGGGGGGGGTGTCGCAGGGCATGTGGCTGGCGCCAAAGGGTACTTTGCCGAGCCAGGCGCACTCGTATGCGTCGGCGCGGGTGTTGCTGTGGGCGAGGCGCACGGCCCCGCCCACAGCAAGCGTCAACCTGGCTTATTTTGCGTCGGTTGGCGACGAAATTTCTTGCAAGGCTTGGCCGATGCCGCTCGTTTGCTTGGTTGCCATGTCGCCCAGCGACACAATGCCAACCAGCGAGTGCGATTGCTGGTCCACGACCGGTACCCGGCGGATCTGCACGTCGCCCATCTGGGTCAGCACCTCGTCGACCGACTGGGTCGCGTAGCAGGTGCGCACTTCGGTGCTCATCGAATCGCCCACGCGGCTCGTTTCCGGCGCTTTGCCGGCGGCGGTCGAGCGCACGGTGATGTCGCGGTCGGTGATCATGCCGACCAGCTTGCCGCCGTCGACGACCGGCACGGAGCCGATATTGAATTCTTTCATGATCTGTGCAGCGCGGTGTACGCTGTCTTCCGGCGAAACTTGTTGAACATCGCGGGTCATGACATCTTGAATGGTTTGCATCTGGGTCTCCAAAGCTAAAATTGTTAAGTTGCTATTCATCCCAATCGGGTTGGCAGCATCATGCACGTTTTCCGAAAAATGGGCCGCGTGGTTGAAATTGCATCTTCCGGAACGGCGCCGGGAGCGCTGTCGGCTACAATCCTCCTTTTTACCGGCAGGTTCCGATGTCCGTCCAACCCATTCCTCCCGCCATCCTCGACGCCGTCTCGCGTGCCGCCCTGTCCTGGCAGCCGATCCTGCGCCAGGGACTGGAAGCGGTCATGCGCGCCGAGCCGCTGTACCTGCCGACCCTGGCTGCCGATACCTACCTGCCGACCGAACAGCGCCTGTTCGCCGCCTTTGCACTGCCGCTCGAGCAGGTGTACTACGTGCTGGTGGGCGAGGGGCCGTATCCGCGCGCCGAGAGCGCGACCGGCGTCTGCTTCATGGATGGCGCTGTCGGAAAACTGTGGTGCGAGAGCGGGTTGTCCAAGCCGGTCAACAAGGCGACCTCGCTGCGCAATTTCATGAAACTGTTGCTGGTGGCCGATGGCCAGTTGAACGCCGACGACACCGGCGGCGCCGCGCTGGCGCCAGTGGCGGCCGCAGCGGCGGCGGCCGATAGCGGCAGCATCCAGACCCTGGCCGAATTGCAGCACAATCTGACCCGCCAGGGCTTTCTGCTGCTTAACGCCTCACTAGTGTTCCGCGCGCACGTGCCTCCGCTGATCGATGCGCGCGCCTGGCTGCCGTTCCTGCAAACCGTCATGGCGGCGCTGGCGGGCCGCGAACCCAAGCCAACCCTGGTTTTGTGGGGGAAAATTGCGGAACAACTACAAAAATTGCCGGAAACTAAGACTTTTCCGCAATTGAGTTCCGAGCATCCGTATAATTTGTCATTCATCCAGCACGCTGGCATGCAGGAGCTGTTCGGGCCGATGCAGTTGCTGCGCGCCGCTGGTCACTGACCCGCAGGACTTGTTGCTAGCCTGCCTTTAAGGAATGCATGAGATGAACAAGCTTTTGCTGGCGATTGGCTTCTTAAGTTTGGGCAGCGGCGGCCTGGCCAGCGCCGCCCAGGATGCGGCGGCGCCGGGCGAGCAGGCGACGCCGGCCGAGCAATCGGCCCCGGCGAGCCGGGCCGCCCGCAAAGTACGGGGGCATACGCGCATCCGCATCATCGACGACGCCAAGGTGGACGTGCGCTTCTACCGCAACCGCACGTGCGCGGACGGCGAGAGCGTGACCGCTTCCAGCAACACGAGCAGGCAGACCGGCATGTTCCGCAGTAAAACCGCAGTCTCGATCGGCATTCCGGAAACGCCAACACTGGAACGCATGAAGACGCGCACGGGATCGTGGTGGAGTCAGGCGTTCTACAGGGAATATGCGTTGGCGCCAGGCGAGCCAGTCGCCTTCCAGGCTGGTGATGTGTACGACAGGCGCTCCGAAGGCGTCGTCTGCCGCCGTTCTCCGACCTTCTCCTTCGTTCCCGAGCCGGGCAATGATTATGAGTTGTTAACCGATGTGGATGGCGTTTCCTGCTCGGTGACGCTGGGGCGGATTGACATGTCGGAGGGGAAGGCGAAAGTGGTGCCGATGGTGATCAACGAGACTCCCAACTGCGGACCGAACAAGTAAGCTGCTGCGATCACTGCGCTCCACACCCGCAACAACGGGCGGGAAAAATGGACGTTGCAAGACAAGATGTCCCATCTTTGGTATACTTGACTAATTCGATCAAGTAATCAGGTCTTTCATGCAGTCTGCATCGACCTGTGTTGATTGAAACGAGGCAATATTTTACCACTGTGACCGGGGTTGTGATGCGTCTGACCACAAAAGGCCGTTTTGCTGTAACTGCGATGATCGATCTTGCCCTGCGACAGGGCAAGGGCCCCGTCACGCTGTCGGGCATCAGCCAGCGCCAGGCCATTTCGCTCTCGTATCTTGAGCAATTGTTCGGCAAGCTGCGCCGTCACGAGATCGTCGAGTCGATCCGCGGTCCCGGCGGCGGCTACAGCCTGGCCCGCCGCGCCGACAAAGTGACGGTAGCCGACATCATCATCGCCGTCGATGAGCCGCTCGACGCGACCCAGTGCGGCGGCAAAGAAAATTGTCACGGCGCCGATGCGGCCACCGGCACCCGCTGCATGACCCACGAGCTGTGGGCCACGCTCAACGAAAAGATGGTCGACTATCTCGATTCGGTCTCGCTGCAAGACCTGGTCGACCAGCAAAAGCAAAAGAATTCTGAACAAAACGTCGTGCATGTACACCGCCCGCACGCCGCCGTCGGACAAAATTGAAGCATATTGGAGTGATTTGATGAACGCGCCTTTGGACAAAAACCTCGAGCAGACTTTCGTGACTGCCCCGCATTTCCCGATCTACATGGACTATTCGGCAACCACGCCGATCGATCCGAGGGTCGCGGACAAGATGATTCCTTACCTGCGCGAGCAGTTCGGCAATCCGGCGTCGCGCAGCCACATGTACGGCTGGACCGCGGAAGCGGCGGTCGAGGAAGCGCGCGTACACGTCGCCGCGCTGGTCGGCGCCGATCCGCGCGAGATCATCTGGACTTCCGGCGCGACCGAAAGCAACAACCTGGCGATCAAGGGCGCGGCCCAGTTCTACAAGACCCGCGGCAAGCACATCATCACCGTCAAGACCGAGCATAAAGCCGTGCTCGACACCGTGCGCGAACTCGAACGCGTCGGTTTCGACGCCACCTACCTCGAGCCGCAAGACAATGGCCTGATCACGGTCGCCCAGCTCGAAGCGGCGATCCGTCCGGACACGATCCTGGTGTCGGTCATGCTGGTCAACAACGAAATCGGCGTGATCCAGCCGATCGAAGAACTGGCCGCGCTGTGCCGCTCGAAAGGCATCATTTTCCACTGCGACGCCGCGCAAGCGACCGGCAAGGTGCAGATCGACCTGGCCAACAGCAAGGTCGACCTGATGACCTTTACCGCGCACAAGACTTACGGCCCGAAAGGCATCGGCGCCCTGTACGTGCGGCGCAAGCCGCGCGTGCGCCTCGAAGCGCAGATGCACGGCGGCGGTCACGAGCGCGGCTTGCGTTCGGGCACCCTGGCGACCCACCAGATCGTCGGCATGGGCGAAGCGTTCCGCATCGCAAAAGAAGAGATGGACAGCGAACTGACGCGCGTGACCGCCCTGCGCGACCGCCTCGCCAAGGGCCTGCAAGAGATCGAAGAAGTCTATATCAATGGCGACATGGAACACCGCGTGCCGCACAACCTGAACGTGAGCTTCAATTACGTCGAGGGCGAATCGCTGATCATGGCGATCAAGGATATCGCCGTGTCGTCCGGTTCGGCCTGCACCTCGGCCAGCCTGGAACCATCGTACGTGCTGCGCGCGCTGGGCCGCAGCGACGAGCTCGCGCACAGCTCGATCCGCTTTACCATCGGCCGTTTTTCGACCGAAGCCGACATCGACTTCGCAGTGGACCTGCTCAAGTCGAAAGTCCACAAGCTGCGCGAACTGTCGCCGCTGTGGGACATGTTCAAAGAAGGCATCGACATCAGTTCGATCCAATGGGCAGCCCACTAACCGTATTGAATATTGAAGGAGTTTTACCATGGCATACTCGGACAAAGTGTTGGACCACTACGAAAATCCACGTAACGTCGGCGCCTTCGACAAGGGCGACGAAACGATCGGCACCGGCATGGTCGGCGCGCCAGCCTGCGGCGACGTGATGAAATTGCAGATCAAGGTCGGCGCCGATGGCCTGATCGAAGACGCCAAATTCAAGACCTACGGCTGCGGCTCGGCGATTGCCTCGTCGTCGCTGGTGACCGAATGGGTCAAGGGCAAGACCTTGGACCAGGCGCTGTCGATCAAGAACACCCAGATCGCCGAAGAACTGGCACTGCCGCCGGTCAAGATTCACTGCTCGATCCTGGCGGAAGACGCGATCAAGGCGGCCGTGTTGGACTACAAGACCAAGCATCCGGCTGTCGCTTAAGCGCCGTCACACGCGGAGGGAAACATGGCAATCACACTGACCGAAAAAGCAGCCAGGCACATCAACCGCTTTATTGAACGTCGCGGCAAGGGTGTTGGATTGCGTTTTGGCGTGCGCACCACGGGTTGCTCGGGCCTGGCCTACAAGCTCGAATATGTCGATGAAGCGGCGGCCGAAGACAATGTCTTCGAGTCGCATGGCGTGAAGGTCTTTGTCGACCCGAAAAGCCTGCCGTACATCGACGGCACCGAGCTCGACTTCACGCGCGAGGGCTTGAACGAAGGCTTCCGCTTCAACAATCCGCACGTCAAGGACGAGTGCGGTTGCGGCGAAAGCTTCCGCATCTGACCGCGGTCAGGTAGCCGCACCCATGCAGAATCACTTCGATCTCTTCAACCTGCCGCCCCGTTTCTCGCTCGACACGGGCGCCCTCGATTGCGCCTACCGCGACGTCCAGGGCCAGGTCCACCCGGACCGCTTCGTCAACGCCACCGACGCCGAAAAGCGGGTCGCCATGCAATGGGCCACGCGCGCCAACGAGGCTTACCAGACCCTGAAAAACCCGCAGAAGCGCGCCCAGTACCTGTGCGAGCAGAACGGCGTCGACCTGCAGACGGAGTCGAACACGGCCATGCCGATGGCGTTCCTGATGCAGCAGATGGAATGGCGCGAGGCGCTCGGCGACGCGCGCGCGGGCAAGGACCTCGGCGCGCTGGAAGAACTCGACGGGCAGGTCAAGCAGGAGCGCAAAGCGCGCCTGGTCCAGATCGGCGAGCAGCTTGACGCGGGCGATTACGAACAGGCGGCGCAGGGGGTGAGGGCGCTGATGTTTTTGGAAAAATTTGCTGAAGAACTCAGCTTTGCCTTCGACGCGCTTGAGCAATAGACACGCCTTTGAGCGCTTGCGCCATACGTGCCCGCGTCGTTCCCGCGCAGGCGGGAACCCAAGTTGGTACTGAAGCCGCAGGCTGATTGACGGACTTAGGTTCCCGCCTGCGCGGGAACGACGCTGGCCTTGGCATATAAAAAGAAATCGGTAATCACATGGCACTTTTGCAAATCTCAGAACCCGGCATGTCGACCGCGCCGCACCAGCATCGGCTGGCCATCGGCATCGACCTGGGCACCACCAATTCGCTGGTCGCCACCGTGCGCAGCGGCAGTCCCGAAGTGTTGAGCGACGAAGAAGGCCGACCGCTGCTGCCGTCCATCGTGCGCTACCTGCCGAACGGCCACGCCAACATCGGCTACAAGGCCCAGGCCCACCAGACCACCGACCCCAAGAACACCATCGTCTCGGTCAAGCGCTTCATGGGGCGCGGCCTGGCCGACATCGCCTACGCCGAAAACCTGCCTTACGATTTCCAGGATTCGCCCGGCATGGTGCAGATCAAGACCGTGGCCGGCATCAAAAGCCCGGTTGAAATCTCGGCCCAGATCCTGGCCACCTTGCGCCAGCGCGCCGAAGACTCGCTCGGCGACGAACTCGTCGGTGCGGTCATCACCGTGCCCGCCTATTTCGACGACGCCCAGCGCCAGGCTACCAAGGACGCGGCCCAGCTGGCCGGCCTGAACGTGCTGCGCCTCTTGAGCGAACCGACCGCGGCGGCGATCGCCTACGGGCTCGACCACGGCTCCGAAGGCGTGTTCGCCGTCTACGACCTTGGCGGCGGCACCTTCGACATTTCGATCCTCAAGCTGTCCAAGGGCGTGTTCGAAGTGCTGTCCACGGGCGGCGATTCGGCCCTGGGCGGCGACGATTTCGATCACCGCCTGTTCTGCTGGATCTGCGAGCAAGCCAGGCTGGCCCCCTTGTCGGACGAAGACACGGCCATCCTGATGGTCAAGGCGCGCCAGGCCAAGGAACTGTTGTCGACCAACGCCGGCACCACCATCGACGCCATCCTCAACTCCGGCGAGATCGTGCAGGTGAAAATCAGCGCTGAAGTCTTTGCCGACATCACCAAGCACCTGGTCAACAAGACCATGACCGCGATCAAAAAAGCCATGCGCGACGCTTCCGTATCGGTCGACGATGTCGATGGCGTGGTGATGGTTGGCGGCGCCACCCGCATGCCGCACGTGCGGCGCGCGGTGACCGAATTTTTCAAGACCATCCCGCACGCGAACATCGATCCCGACAAAGTGGTGGCGCTGGGCGCCGCGATCCAGGCCAACCTGCTGGCCGGTAACCGCGCCGCCGGTGACGACTGGCTGCTGCTCGACGTGATTCCGCTCTCGCTCGGCATCGAAACCATGGGCGGCCTGGTCGAAAAGATCATCCCCCGCAATTCGACCATTCCGTGCGCCCGCGCGCAGGAATTCACCACCTTCAAGGATGGCCAGACCGCGCTGGCGGTGCATGTGCTGCAGGGCGAGCGCGAACTGGTGTCCGATTGCCGTTCGCTGGCGCGCTTCGAGCTGCGCGGCATTCCCCCCATGGTGGCCGGCGCCGCGCGCATCCGCATCACCTACCAGGTCGATGCCGATGGCCTGCTGTCGGTGTCGGCGCGCGAAACGCGTTCCGGCGTGGAAGCGTCGATCACGGTCAAGCCATCGTACGGCCTGGCCGACGATGAAGTGGCGCGCATGCTGCAGGATTCGTACACCTCGGCGCAAGGCGACATGGTGCTGCGCGCGCTGCGCGAAGAACAGGTCGAGGCCGAGCGCATCCTGTTGGCCACGCAGTCGGCCCTCGATGGCGACGCCGCGCTGCTCTGCGCCGACGAACGCGGCTCGGTCGACACGCTGATGGACAGCGTGCGCGCCGCGCTGGCCGCATCGAACATCGACGACGGCGAGCCGGCGGCAAAGCAAGCTGCCCTGCACGCCGCGGTCGACGCGCTGGCTCACGGCACCGAAGAATTCGCGTCGCGCCGCATGGACCAGAGCGTGCGCAGCGCGCTGGCCGGCAAAACGCTCGACGAAGTCTGAACGCCCCGGACCCGGCACTGCCGGGTCCCATGAACACACTACCAGGACAATCACCGTGCCCCAAATCGTATTCCTTCCCCATCCCGTCTTCTGCCCTGAAGGCGTCGTCATCGAGGCGCCCGCCGGCAAGTCGGTGTGCGACATCATGCTCGAGAACGATATCGAAATCGAGCACGCCTGCGACCGCGTCTGCGCCTGCACCACCTGCCACGTGCTGGTGCGCGAAGGCTATGCCTCGCTCAACGAGCCCGAAGAAAAAGAAGAAGACCTGCTCGACCGCGCATGGGGCCTGGAGAGCGTCTCGCGCCTGTCGTGCCAGGCGATCGTGGGAACCGAAGACCTGGTGGTCGAGATTCCGAAGTACACGATCAATCACGCGGCTGAAAAGAACCATTGATCGGGAGAGCGCCATGAAATGGAGCGACATTACGGCCATCGCCGAAGCGCTGTGCGACAAATTCCCCGAGGTCGATCCGGCCGCGGTGCGTTTCGTCGACCTGCACAACTGGGTGCTTGAACTCGACGGCTTCGACGACGACCGCACGCGCGGCGGCGAGAAGGTACTCGAAGCGATACAAGGGGCGTGGATCGATGAAGCGCGCTGAAAATACGGCTGCGGCCGAGAAGGCAAAGCCGGCTGAAACGCTGGCGCCCGAGATCCGTCCGGGCCAGTCGATCGCGCTGTTGCAGGAGCTGCACATCCTCACGCGCGACGGCAAACTCAATCAGGACAGCCGCCGCAAACTCAAACAGGTGTACCACCTGTATCAGTTCATCGAGCCGCTGCTCAAGGAAATTCAGGAAGATCACGCCGCCATTTCGCTGGTCGACCACGGCGCCGGCAAGTCCTACCTCGGCTTCATCCTGTACGACCTGTTTTTCAAAGGCCTGGACGACGGCTCGCGCATCTACGGCATCGAGACGCGCGAAGAGCTGGTGCAAAAGTCGACCGCGCTGGCGCAAAAACTCGGCTTTCCCGGCATGTCGTTCCTGAATCTGTCGGTGGCCGAATCGACCCGCTCCGACAAGCTGCCGGAGCAAATCGACATCGTCACCGCACTGCACGCGTGCAACACGGCCACCGACGACGCGATCGACTTCGCCTTGAAAAAGCGCGCCAAGTTCATGGTGCTGGTGCCGTGCTGCCAGGCCGAAGTGGCCACCGTCCTCAAGAAAAACAAGGGCAAGGACCTGGGCAAGAGCGCCCTGACCGAAATCTGGCGCCACCCGCTGCACACGCGCGAATTCGGCAGCCAGGTCACCAACGTGCTGCGCTGCCTGCAGCTCGAAGCGCACGGCTACCAGGTCAACGTGACGGAGCTGGTTGGCTGGGAGCACTCGATGAAAAATGAGCTGATCATCGCCAGCTACAAGAACCTGCCGCGCAAGCGTCCCACCGAACGCCTGCGGGAAGTCCTCGCCACGCTCGGCCTGGAAGAAATGGGCGAGCGTTTCTACACGCAGCATTTAGCCGAAGCCGAATCGACGACATGAGCCACGCCACGCCCTGGATCGACCTGCGCAGCGACACCGTCACCCAACCGAGCGACAACATGCGCGACGCCATGCACGCAGCGCCCGTGGGCGACGACGTGTACGGCGACGACCCGACCGTCAATCGCTTGCAGGACACCGCCGCCGAACTATTCGGCTTCGAGGCCGGCCTGTACGCGCCGTCCGGCACGCAGAGCAACCTGATCGCGCTGCTGCTGCACTGCGCGCGCGGCGACGAATACCTGGTCGGGCAGGAAGCGCACACCTACAAGTACGAAGGCGGCGGCGCAGCGGTGCTGGGCAGCATCCAGCCGCAGCCGATTGCCAACCAGCCGGACGGCAGCATCGCGCTGGCCGACATCGAGGCCTACATCAAGCCCGACGACATGCACTTTGCGCGCACCCGCGTGCTGGCGCTGGAAAACACCATCGGCGGGCGCGTGCTCGGCGCCGGCTACATGGCGGCGGCCACCTCGCTCGCACATGCGCGCGGCCTGGCCACCCACCTCGATGGCGCGCGCATCTGCAACGCCGCCGTCAAGCAGGGCATCAGCCTGCGCGCGGCCTGCGCCGGGTTCGACAGCGTGTCGGTGTGCCTGTCGAAGGGCCTCGGGGCGCCGGTCGGTTCGGTCCTGCTCGGAAACAAAGCATTTATCGAACAGGGCAAGCGCTGGCGCAAGATGCTCGGCGGCGGCATGCGCCAGGCCGGCATGATCGCAGCCGCTGGCCTGTATGCGCTGGAGCACAATGTGCAGCGCCTGGCCGATGACCACGCCAACGCGGCCAGGCTGTCGCGCGCGCTGGCGCAGATCGCCCAGCTCAAGGTGGCCACGCCGCAGACCAATATTTTCTATATCGAGGTGCCGCCAGCGGCTTGCGACGCCCTGCGCGCCACGCTCGCGCGCGAGCATATCCGCGTCACCGTCGGCCAGCATACGCGGCTGGTCACGCACCTGAACATCACGGCCGCCGATGTCGACAGAGTCGTCGCCGTATTCACCACATTTTTCAAAGACTGGCACCGAGCTACATGAACGATTCCACCATCCGCCTCGCCAAGCGCGTTTCCGAAATGATGCCGTGCTCGCGCGCGGAAGCCGACAAGTACATCGCCGGAGGGTGGATCAGCGTTGACGGCGTGGTCGTCGAAGAAGCCGGTGCGCGCGTGGCCGACGAGCAGGACGTCGTCATCCATCCCGACGCCACCCTGGTCGAGCTGACCCCCGTCACCATCCTGTTCCACAAGCCGGCCGGCTACAGCGCCGGGGCGGACTCGGACGCCGAACCGGCCCTGAACCTGCTCACGCAAGAGAACCTGCTGGTGGCCGAACACGGCAAGCAGCGCTTCCTGAAGCGCCACCTGGGCAACCTGACATTGACGTCGCCGCTGGAGACCAAAGCCAGCGGCCTGGTTGTGTTCACCCAGGACTTCCGCGTGGCGCGCAAACTTGTCGACGAAGGTGCGCGCGTCGAGCAGGAGTTCGTGGTCGAAGTCAAAGGCGACATCCGCGAAGGCGGCCTGGCGCTGCTCAATCACGGCCTCACCTTCAACGGCAAGGAAATCCCGCCGATGAAGGTCAGCTGGCAGAACGAAACGCGCCTGCGCTTCGCGCTCAAGAACGTCAAGCCCGGCCAGCTGATGCACATGTGCCGCCTGGTGGGCCTGAGCATCGTGAGCATCAAGCGCCTGCGCATCGGCCGCGTGCCGATGGCCAGCCTGCCGTCCGGGCAGTGGCGCTACCTGCACGACTACGAGCGCTTCTGACCCCAGGCACTACGAAATCAGGTCGCTGGCGGCGATGGTCGGCGCCGTCACACCGGGCCTGAGCGCGTACACGACGCTGTTCTCAGGCAGCGCGATATCGGCGTCGAGCAAGGCGGCAAACAGCGGCTGTTGCGGCAGGATCGTGACGACGTCCACCTCGTTCGCGTTCCACGCGCGCAGGCGCGCCAGGAAGCCGGCATTGTCCTCGCCGTCGCGGCGCACCATCGCCTGCATGCCGTCGCCCCGCAAGATGACGCGCTGGGCACGCGCAGCGGCATGCAGCAGGGCCAGCCCGGCCATATTCGTGCGCACGCCGCTGGCGAAGTAAGCGATCATGGCGGGGCAGACGGTTTTGACGGCCGTGTCCGACGTTTCCACGTCGTTGTATTCGAAGCCATCCCCCGAATACACATCCAGCCAATGCAAGCGGTGCTGCTCCAGGTCGAACACCATGGGCATGAATACGCCTTTCTGGCCTTGCAGGGCGAACCTCAACGCCACCGTGCGCGGGTCGAAGTGCGCGCCCTGCACATCGTCGCGGAACATCAGGCCGGCGAACGCATGTTCCAGGGCCTCGAAGGGCAAGCCGGAATAATTGTTGATCTCCATGACCGCATAGCGCACGCCATGACGGCGCGCCAGCTCGCAATCGAGGTCGATGAACTCGGTCGCGCCATCGGGAAAGGGCGCGTTGCGCAGATCGCCGGCACTGATGGCGATGGTTTCGCCATCGCGTCCCCGCCAGGTGAGCTCGCAGTATGAGCATTCACCGACAAGCTTCCAATCTTCATCGTAGAATCCGACCCCCAGATCGAGGTCGGAGTTGGCATAAGCGTCGCCGTCCTGCGGTTCGCACCAGTGCAGGAACAGGCGCGCTTTCTTGCCTTGGGGGACTGCCAGCGTGGACCCGCGCGGCAACTGAACAGCCGAGCGGCTTGCCGTGCGCTCGTTGAACGGCGCCATGATGTCGGCCAAGGCAGCATCGATCAGGACGTCGCCGAAATGCGGCTTGGCCGCGAAACGCGCCAGCAGCGCGCGCTCGATCAGGGCCAGCGACTGGTCGATCACTGCTTTTGGCAAGGCCGGTCGATGGTCGGGCGCGACCACGCTTGTCACGATGTTGCTTGCCGGCCAAAAGATCCGGGTGCTGCCGACGTGGGCGCGGGTGGGCAGCAGGGCGTACAAGGTGAGCAGGACCGGCGTTGAAAACTGCGCCACGCAGGTCGCGAAGGCGGCCAGCAGTTGTGCGCTCGCAGCACTGTCGCCGTCGGCCACGCGCAAGGCGTGGTCGAAGCGCCGCGCCAGTTCGCCCGGCCGCTGCCGCAGCAGCGCGATCATGGCGCTGGCATCCTTGCGCATGACCGCTTTTTCCAGTTTCGTGTAGTAGGTTTCAAACGCTGGCGCGGGCGTGCCATCCACCCCCTTTTTTCGGATCACGCTGAAGGCGAATGCCACCTGCGGATAGCGCTTCCGATATTCATCGGGATGGAGGAACTGGCCAACCCATACCCAGTAAGACTGATGACGCAGCATGTCTTCGACCAGCGAGTGAACTGGCAAACGGTCCAGCAAACCGAGCAGCTCGCGGCGCAGAAGGCGGCTCAGTCTGGCCACCTTGAAGCGCTTGACGTGTACCTCGAGCATGCACGTTGACTGCTCATGTCCGAATCCCCCCGGTCCATAGTAGGCGGCAAAGCGCTTGATGCCTCTCACTTGCGACGTTGGGACCTGCTTGTATCTGATCTGCTTTTGCAAGGCGGGATCGGCCCCGGAGTAAGCGGCAATCAGGCGGATCACGTCGGTGGCGGTGTTGATATGGGCTGCCGCAGCCGCCATCACCGCACCAGGCTCGCAGCGCTGCAGCAAGGTGCCGAACAGCAGGGCGATATTTTCCCGCACTGGAATCCGTCCGGGAATCGACGCCAGCACGTCCAGTCCGTAGTCGCTCACCAGCGTTGTAAAGTCGCCCGTATCGAGCGGCGACATTACCTGCTTGCGTTCGCACATCGACAGCACCAGCGCCCGCACTCCAGCGTCAAGGTCATCACCGAGGCGGAGCAGTTTCAGGCGTACACGCTCGGCCGGCAGCGGCAGCGCCTGGTCAGGCGTGAAGAAAGGCGAGGTCCGGTCGACATGGTGCTCGCAGACGGGGCAGGCGCTGTAATTGCTTCCGTCGAAACAGGCATCGCACACCACGTGCTGGCATGGCTTGAGCACATGCGTCGTGTTGCGCTGGCCGCATTGCAGGCAGGGCTGTCCCTCGGCCTGCATGAAATGGGTCAGGACCTTGCGTATCCACAGCGCGCCGGTGTCGCTTGGTACGTCATCGGGAAAGTGCCGGAACAGGGGCGTGTGCTGACGGTGCCCGCCCACTTGCGTGGCAAGGATATCCCACATCCATGCCTGGACGCCGGTCAGCGCCTGTGCATCGAGCGTACCCAGGCGCGCGCGCAGGCGCTGCGAGGCCACGTAGCCGAGTTCGGCCAGGTTGAGGTCGAAGGCTTGCAGGAAGGTTTCGGGCAGCTGCCCGGTGCCGGCGGGGATAAACAGTGTCGAGCGGCGCCGCAAGAAAATCGCGTGGGTTTCGGAAAAATCGGGAAGCATGCTGGTCCAAATGAAAAAAACGGAGTCAGGCGCGAACCATGATCCGTTTTAAGGTGAGAAGGAAATCGATCAGACTGGTCTTATGATAGAAGGAAGCCCAACCTAAGCCTTCTCAAGCACGATATTAAGCGATTGATAATGAAGATCCAAGCGGATTATGCTCGACGCGTCTTTTTGCTATTCGAGCGCACATTGCGCGAGAAATACGCCGGGTCCTTTTTTGCAACCCAGGCGATAAACGCCCCGATATCCTCATGCTGGCGCAAGGCCTCCCAGGTATGGAAAGACTTGAACAATTCATGCTCGGTGAAAGTCGAATGGATTTTCTGGTGGCAGATCTTGTGGATATCGAACTGCTCGCGCCCCTTGTAGGTCTTGGGGATCAGGTGATGGCGGTCGACATTGCGTGTGCCGAGGGGGCGGCCGCACAGGGGACACAAGGCCTCGCTCATGTCGCCCCCGCGATCAAGCCTGGGCCGGCTTGGCTGCCTTGTCGGCCTTGACCGGCTTGGGCAGCGAAATGAGGCGGGTGCCCGCCAGCCGGTCGTGCAGGAACTGGCGGTCCTTGTCCAGAAACACGGTCATGCCCCACGCCACGATATTGATCGCCAGCGCGCTCGCCACCTGGCTCTTGCCGGTCAGGTGAAAGCGCCAGCAGATCACCAGGGCCGGCAGCACCCAGCCCCAGCCCAGCAGGTAGCGCACCACGGCGGCCTTGAGCGGCACGGTCGCATGGCCGACCTTGACCAGCTTGATGCGCCAGGTTTTCATGGCCAGGGTATGGCCGCTGCCGGTCCAGGAATAAATGAAGTACGCGCCCGGCACGAGGAACAGCACGACCGTGCGGCCATGCTCGATCACGCCCTGGCTCATTTTCTGTGTGATCAGCAGGAAAATGAGCAGGCCGAGCATGACCACGGCGGTCAGCAGGAACAGCTCGTACACCATGCAGATCAGACGACGTTTCAGGGTGGGCGTGGCAACCGGGGTCTTGCTATTTTGCATTGGAAACGGGATTGGCCGGCGCAGGGGCGGTCGGCGCTGTGGTAGGTGGGGCGGTGACGGCCGGCACAGCCAGCGGCGTCCCCGCCGACGGGCTCGCGATGCAGCGCGGCACGGCCGCCGGGGCGTTGCGGATGGTGCCAGGCGGACAGCCAGCCGGTGGCGGCTTGCTTGGCGCAAGCGGCTTGAGTTGCGTCGCCGGCGGCAAGTTGGTGACCTGCTTTTTGGCGGCGGCGGCGTCAAGCGCCAGCTTTTTCTTTTCTTCTTCGGGCAACTGCTGGTATTTCTCCCATTCGGCCGATTTCTGGCTCTTGTCGATCTTTTTGCTCAGCGTATAGTTTTCGCGGGCCACGCGCCGTTCGTCGGGCGTGAGCCGGGTCCAGGCGCGCATGCGTTCCTGCATGCGCACTTGCTCATCGGGCTTCATGGATGCATAACGGTTGGCGATATCAAGCCATTTTTGCTTGCGCACCGACTCCATGCGGTCCCACTCGCCCTTGAGCGGGTCGAGCGCGACTTGCTGGGGCGGCGACAGGTCTTTCCACATGGGCTTGCCCGGAACTGCTGCGGGCTTGGCGGCAATCGCCGGCGCCGGCCTGGAAATGGGCGCCACGACCGGCTTTGCCGGCTGCCCCGGCACAGCGGTAGGCACGGCGGTAGGCGCCTGCAAGGGCGCGCCAGCGGGCGCCGGTGCGCCGAGCTGGGCTGCGGCGATGCCGCTTGTTGTCAACAATGCAAGCGCCAGCGCCAGCAAGGGCCGGGACGAAGTCGCGCGCGTCATCCTTATTGGGCGCGCTGGGCGAGGTAGGCGTTGAAGCCCTGGTCCAGGTAGGCCGTCAGCGGCAACTCGTCGGACAGCACAGCCGCGTCGAGCTCGGCGATTTCTTCGAGGCGCTGCTGTTCTTCGTACTGATAAATGCCGGCCAGGCCAGCGACCAGCGCCATCAGCGGAATGGCCACGCTCATGCGGCCGAGCGAGGAAAACGAAAACAGGGCGCCGATATTGCCGGCCAGCTGGGTTTGCGCAAGCTTGACCGGGGCGTGCGGCTTCTTGCGGGCCATGGCGGCCTTGCGCGCGGCCGCCAGCCGGTCCGTCGTCGCAGCGGGCAGCGCGTCGAGATGGTCGTTCAGGGCGTGGCGTACCTTGTACGCAAAGTTCAGATCGTCGGTGTTCATAATTTTATTCCCTTGGCTTTCAGCGATTCGGCGAGGGTATGAGTCGCTCGCGAGCAGTGCGTTTTGACACTTCCCTCGGAACATCCCATCGCTTCGGCTGTTTCAGCCACGTCCATGTCCTGCCAGTAACGCATGAGGAAGGCTTCCCGTTGACGCGCCGGCAGTTTTTGTACTTCGGCGTCGATCAGGCTCAAGGTCTGCTGGCGCTCGACCTGGTCCGCGCTCGACTCCGCCGAGGCCGAACCTTG
Organism: Massilia genomosp. 1; assembly: GCF_011682185.1. Lineage (NCBI taxonomy): Bacteria > Pseudomonadati > Pseudomonadota > Betaproteobacteria > Burkholderiales > Oxalobacteraceae > Massilia > Massilia genomosp. 1. The sequence goes on along the minus strand of NZ_WHJF01000032.1, from coordinate 19,576 downwards.
TTCCGCCTCCAGCGATTCAAGTATATCAAATTCTTCGTCTTCTCCCTCGCGCCGGCCCATGCCCGAGAAGAGGCTGACCCAGGTATTGCGCACCTTTTCGCGGCGGAAGTAATCGAGTATGGTGTTTTGCAAAATGCGCTGGAACAGCATCGGCAGCTCGGCGGCCGGCTTGTCGCCGTATTTTTCGGCGAGCTTGATCATCGCGTCCTGCACGATATCGAGCGCAGCTTCATCCTTGCGCACGGCGTACACGGCTTGCTTGAAGGCGCGCCGTTCGACATTCTCAAGAAAATCGGATAACTCTTTGTCTGTGGCCATGCGAACAAGGGTGGGAAGGGACGCGCCGCAGGGACTTAGCCTGTGGCATTGGAGAAAACTGACGCATGCTAGCAAAGAATGGACGTGTTTGCATGGTATTTACCATTGCAGCCCTGCCAGGCGATGCGAAAGCGGCAACGCCGGACCGATTTCACTTGACCGCAATGGTGCAACGCAGTAAGGTATATGACGCTTTGCAACCCCGAAGCTGTATGGTCAAGTCGAAAACGCCACACAAGGCCAGCCTCGACGTGACGCGCTTTCATATGTAGGCAGTTTGCTCTAACCCGCGCCACAAGCGCGAGAGGTTCGCAGTAATCGCTACAGAAACTCACGCCAAACGAGTTGCGTTTAGCGCCGGTTCGTAACGTATCTATGGGTACGTGAAAGATCGCCGTGACCGCAGAAAGAAGGGAAGCCTGAGCACTGTCGCGCCACGCGAATTTCGTTAGGAAAGAGCATCCGATCACCTCCCAATGGGTCTTGAAAGGAATGTATCATGAACAACGAAGCATCGGCCACCATCACGGGGTCCGAAATACTCGTACGTTGTCTGGCGGAAGAAGGCGTTAAACACGTTTTCGGTTATCCAGGCGGCGCCGTACTGTATATCTACGACGCCATCTTCAAGCAAGACAAATTCCAGCACGTCCTGGTACGCCACGAACAGGCCGCCGTGCATGCGGCAGACGCCTATTCGCGCAGCTCGAACACCGTCGGCGTGGCCCTGGTCACTTCCGGTCCGGGTGTCACGAATGCCGTCACCGGCCTGGCCACGGCATACATGGATTCGATTCCGATGGTCGTCATTTCCGGCCAGGTGCCCAGCACCGCGATCGGCCAGGATGCATTCCAGGAATGCGACACCGTCGGCATCACGCGTCCCTGCGTCAAGCACAACTTCCTCGTCAAGGATGTGAAAGACCTGGCCGCCACGATCAAGAAAGCGTTCTTCATTGCGCGCACCGGCCGTCCCGGTCCGGTCCTGGTCGATATCCCCAAAGACATCAGCATGCACAAGTGTGCCTACGACTATCCGAAGGATATCGAAATGCGCTCGTACAAGCCGATCGACAAGGGCCATTCGGGCCAAATCCGCAAGGCGGTGCAACTGCTGCTGCAGGCCGAACGCCCGATGATCTATACCGGCGGCGGCGTGATCCTGGCCAATGCCTCGCCCGAGCTGAACAAGCTGGTCGACAAGCTTGGTTTTCCGGTCACCAACACCCTGATGGGCCTGGGCGCCTACCGCGCCTCGAGCGACAAGTTCCTCGGCATGCCCGGCATGCATGGCACGTATGAGGCGAACATGGCGATGCAGCACTGCGACGTGCTGATCGCCATCGGCGCGCGCTTCGACGACCGCGTGATCGGCAACCCGAAACACTTCGCCTCCAACCCGCGCAAGATCATTCACGTGGACATCGATCCATCGTCGATTTCCAAGCGCGTCAAGGTCGATATTCCCATCGTCGGCAACGTCAAGGACGTGCTGATCGAATTCCTGGCGCAGCTCGACGCCGCCGACGCCAAGGTCAACGCCGCGCCGCTCAAGGACTGGTGGAAGCAGATCGGCGAATGGCGCGGGCGCGAGTGCCTGAAATACGCCGATTCCGACCTGGTCATCAAGCCGCAGTCGGTGGTGCAAAAGGTGTGGGAAATCACCAAGGGCGACGCCTTCATTACCTCCGACGTCGGCCAGCACCAGATGTGGGCGGCCCAGTACTACCCGTTCGACAAGCCGCGTCGCTGGATCAATTCCGGCGGCCTGGGCACGATGGGTGTGGGCTTGCCGTACGCGATGGGCGTGCAGATGGCCAATCCGGATGCGACAGTCGCCTGCATCACCGGCGAAGGCTCGATCCAGATGTGCATCCAGGAACTGGCTACCTGCAAGCAATATCACCTGACGCCGAAAATCATTTTGCTCAACAACCGCTTCCTCGGCATGGTGCGCCAGTGGCAACAGATCGATTACGGTTCGCGCTATTCCGAGTCCTACATGGATTCGCTGCCGGACTTCTCGATGCTGGCCGAATCGTTCGGCCACGTCGGCATGAAGATCGACAAGCCGGGCGATGTCGATGGCGCGCTGAAAGAAGCTTTTGGCATGAAAGACCGCCTCGTGTTCATGAACTTCATCACTGACCAGTCCGAAAACGTCTGGCCGATGGTCAAGGCCGGCAAGGGCTTGTCCGAAATGCTGCTCGGCTCGGAGGACCTGTAATGCGCCATATCATTTCCGTCCTGCTCGAAAACGAAGCCGGTGCATTGTCGCGCGTGGTCGGGCTGTTTTCCGCCCGCGGCTACAACATTGAAACCCTGACCGTCGCCCCGACCGAAGACGCCACCCTGTCGCGCATGACCATCGTCACCAGCGGCTCGGACGATGTGATCGAACAGATCACCAAGCACCTGAACCGCCTGATCGAGGTGGTCAAGGTGGTCGACCTGACCGAAGGTGCGCACATCGAACGCGAGCTCATGCTGATCAAGGTGCGCGCGGTCGGCAAGGAGCGCGAAGAGATGAAGCGCACTGCGGACATCTTCCGCGGCCGCATCATCGACGTCACGGAAAAGACCTACACGATTGAGCTGACCGGCAACAAAGGCAAGCTCGACGCGTTTATCGATTCGATCGACCGCGCCTCCATCCTCGAAACGGTGCGTACCGGTGGATCGGGTATCGGCCGCGGCGAACGCATCCTCAAAGTTTAATCCGTGCCCACGGTCCTGATTCAGGACGGACACGTCCCACACCAAAAATTATAGGAAAATCATCATGAACGTTTTTTACGACAAAGATTGCGACCTCTCCCTCGTTAAAGGCAAGAACGTTGCCATCATCGGCTACGGCTCGCAGGGCCACGCGCACGCACAGAACCTGAACGACTCGGGCGTCAACGTCACCGTCGGCCTGCGCAAGGGCGGCGCTTCCTGGACCAAGGTCGAGCAAGCCGGCCTGAAAGTTGCCGAAGTCAACGACGCGATCAAAGCGGCCGACATCATCATGATCTTGCTGCCTGATGAAAACATCGCCCAGGTCTACACCGAGAACGTGGCGCCGCACGCCAAGCAGGGCGCGGTGCTGGCCTTCGCGCACGGCTTCAATGTGCATTACGGCCAGGTCGTGCCACGCGCCGACCTCGACGTGATCATGATCGCGCCAAAGGCCCCGGGCCACACCGTGCGCGGCACTTACGCAGCCGGTGGCGGCGTGCCGCACCTGATCGCTGTCTACCAGGACAAGTCCGGCTCGGCGCGCGATATCGCCCTGTCGTACGCCATGGCCAACGGCGGCGGCCGTGCCGGCATCATCGAAACCAACTTCCGCGAAGAAACCGAGACCGATCTGTTCGGTGAGCAAGCGGTTCTGTGCGGCGGCGCGGTCGAGCTGATCAAGGCCGGTTTCGAAACCCTGACCGAAGCGGGCTACGCGCCGGAAATGGCGTACTTCGAGTGCCTGCACGAGCTGAAACTGATTGTCGACCTGATCTATGAAGGCGGCATTGCCAACATGAACTACTCGATCTCGAACAACGCCGAGTACGGCGAGTACGTGACGGGTCCGAAAGTGGTGACCTCGGCCACCAAGGATGCGATGCGTCAGTGCCTGAAAGATATTCAGACGGGTGAATACGCAAAAAGCTTCATCCTGGAAAACAAGGCCGGCGCCCCGACCCTGATTTCGCGCCGTCGTTTGACGGCCGAGCACCCGATCGAAGAAGTCGGCGCAAAACTGCGCGCGATGATGCCGTGGATCGCCAAGAACAAGCTGGTCGATCAGTCGAAGAACTAATTGTTGGAGTAACGGTGGCTGTGGTAGTCGCTGTTTGCCGTTACCCTCCAAACCGTCTTTCCTGCCACTGGCAAAAAAGACTTCCCGCGCAGGCGGGAATCCATAGTACATTGGCTTAGCGAAAGTGCTATGGATTCCCGCCTGCGCGGGAACGACGGGTTGACGAGATGTAAGCAACCTTCCCAAATTTGCAAATTTTGATTACAACGGTACGTGGTTCGTCCAATTCCGGTTATCGTCCGGGTTAACCAAGCTGATGAGGTAGCGCTACCTCGCATGCTTGCCATTCACCTGGAGAAAATCATGTCCCTCAAAAAAATTGCACTCATCGCCGCCGTGGCGTTTGCCTTGCCGGCATTCGCCCAGAACACGCTCTCGACCGCTGGCGCGCTGGTGGTCGTTCCCGCCTACGGTGAAGTCACGCATCCGAACGACCAGGTCGTCGCCACCTTCTTTATCGAAGAGCAGGACAAGGACAAGGCCGCCGCCGCCTCGCGCGTCAACCAGAAGATGAAGCAGGGCACCGACATCGTGCGCCGCGAAGATCCGAAAGCGATCCTCAAAACGGTCGGCTACTACACTTACCCGATCTACCCCGAAGTGGTCCCCCGTCCTGACGGCCAGCCGCAGCCGCGCCCGCTCGTGCCGACCGGCTGGAGGGTCGGCCAGTATCTGGAAGTGAAAACCACCAACCTGGCCAACCTGCCGAAAATGACGGCCGCCGTGCAAAAGGTCCTGGCCCTGAACGGCCTCAATTTCGGCCTCTCGCCCGACACCACCCGCAAGCTCGACGACGAGCGCATCGCCGCCACCTACAGGAACCTGAACGAACGCGTCGCCTCGCTCGCCAAAGCGATGGGCCGCACCCTGGCTGCGGCGGTCGTGGAAACGGTCGACTTCGAAGGTTCGGGCAACTATGCCGGACAGCAAGACAGCGCCCCGATGATGTTGCGCTCCGCCAAGGCTGAAAGCGCCGAAGTGGCCGAGCCGAGCTTCGAACCAGGCGAAACCACCTTGCAGATGCGTCTTGTAGGAAAGGTGAAATTCAAGTAAAAGTATCTGATCGCTAAGTTGACGGTGCTCCCACTATAATAAGTGGGAAACCAGCCGAATCCACGGCGGCCGCCCCCACCTTCGGGCGCGGCCAAGTAAGTGTGCAGAAATTACAAGAATTTATGCGCACTTACTTAGATGCAGCGATCCCATTACTTGAAACGGAAACCTATGCCGACCTTCCCACGCCGCCGAAAGCCTTCAGTCCCGAAAGCGAAGGGTGGCAAACTGTCCCGCTTCAGCAAGATCGGCCGCCGGGTCGATGCCGAGGGCAACCCGATGCGGCGCCGGGGAATCTACCTGCTACCGAATGCCTTTACCACGGCCGCGCTGTTCTGCGGCTTTTACGCCATCGTCATGGCCATGAACCAGCGCTTCGAACACGCCGGCTGGGCCATTTTCATCGCCATGATCCTCGATGGCCTCGACGGGCGCATCGCCCGCCTGACCAATACCCAATCCGAATTCGGCGCCCAGTACGACAGCCTGGCCGACATGGTCTCGTTTGGCGCCGCGCCGGCGCTGGTGATCTACGAATGGTCGCTGCGCGGCCTCGGCAAATTCGGCTGGCTGGCCGCCTTTGTCTACTGCGCCGGCGCCGCCTTGCGCCTGGCGCGCTTCAACACCAATATCGAAGTGGTCGACAAGCGCTTCTTCCAGGGCTTGCCCAGCCCGGCCGCCGCCGCCATGGTGGCCGGCTTCGTACTGATGATGACCGACCTCGGGTTTTCCGGCGTCCAGCTGCCGTGGATCTCATGGGGCATCGCGCTGTTCGCCGGCCTGACCATGGTCACCAATGTGCCGTTTTACAGCTTCAAGGACGTCAACTTCCGCAAGTCGGTGCCCTTCATCGTCGTGTTCCTGATCGCGCTGGCGCTGGCGCTGGTCTCGATCGACCCGCCCAAAGTGCTGATGCCGCTGTTTGTACTCTATGGTTTGTCCGGTTATGCGGTGTACGCATGGCGCCTTGCCAAGGGCAAGCCGGTGAGCATCGTGCAGACCGACGACGAACCTGTCGACCAGAGCGAACGCCGCTGACCATCGATCCGATGGCGGCCGGCGCAAGCTCGCCTTTTTACCTTGCCCAATGGAGCCGCCATGACGAATTCGAATCGCCTGATCATTTTTGACACCACCCTGCGCGACGGCGAGCAATCGCCCGGCGCATCGATGACCAAGGATGAAAAGGTCCGCATCGCGCGCCAGTTGGAACGCATGCGCGTCGACGTCATCGAAGCCGGCTTCGCCGCCGCCTCGCCGGGCGACTTCGAGGCCATCCGCGCCATCGCCAGTGCGGTGCGCGAGTCGACCATCTGCTCGCTCTCGCGCGCCAACGACCGCGACATCGCGCGCGCCGCCGAAGCGCTGGCGCCGGCCGAACGCAAACGCATCCACACCTTCATCGCCACGTCGCCCCTGCACATGCGGATGAAGCTGCGCATGGAGCCGGAACAGGTGCTCGAACAGGCCAGGATCGCGATTCGCTGCGCGCGCCAGTACACCGACGACATTGAATTTTCGCCCGAAGACGGCAGCCGCTCCGACGAAGACTTTTTGTGCCGCGTGCTCGAAGCGGTGATCGCCGAAGGCGCCACCACCATCAATTTCCCCGACACCGTCGGCTACGCCGTGCCCGAGGTATTCGGCGCCACCATCCGTCGCCTGCGCGAGCGCATTCCCAACTCCGACAAGGCCATCTGGTCGGTCCACTGCCACAACGACCTTGGGCTGGCGGTGGCCAACTCGCTGGCCGGCGTGATGATCGGCGGCGCGCGCCAGATCGAATGCACCATCAACGGCCTGGGCGAACGCGCCGGCAATACGGCGCTGGAAGAAGTGGTCATGGCGCTGCGCACCCGCAGCGACCACTTTGGGCTGGAACTGGGCATCGACACGACCCAGATCGTGGCCGCCTCCAAAATGGTCTCGCAGATTACCGGCTTTGCGGTGCAGCCGAACAAGGCGGTGGTCGGCGCGAACGCCTTTGCGCACGCTTCCGGCATCCACCAGGACGGCATTCTGAAGGCGCGCGAAACCTACGAGATCATGCGCGCCGAAGACGTGGGCTGGGCCGCCAACAAGATCGTGCTGGGCAAACTGTCTGGCCGCAACGCCTTCAAGGAGCGCCTGCGCGAACTGGGCATCGTGCTCGAATCGGAGGCGGAAGTGAACGCCGCGTTTGCCCGCTTCAAGGAACTGGCCGACCGCAAGTCCGAGATTTTCGATGAAGACATCATGGCCCTGGTGTCGGATGAAGAACACGCGCAGCAAGATGAACACTACCGCTTCGTGTCGCTCTCGCAGCGCTCCGAAACCGGCGAAATCCCGCGCGCCAAAGTGGTGTTTGCAATCGGCGGCAAGGAGTTCGCCTGCGAAGGCGAGGGCGACGGCCCGGTCGACGCCACCGTCAACGCCATCGAAAAAGAAGCGGCCAGCGGCGCCGAACTGGTGCTGTTTTCGATCAACGCGATCAGCAACGGCACCCAGTCGCAGGGCGAGGTCACGATGCGCCTGTCGCGCTCGGGGCGGATCGTCAACGGCGTCGGCTCGGACCCGGACATCATCGTCGCTTCGGCCAAGGCCTATCTGTCCGGGCTGAACAAGCTGCATTCGAAGATCGAGCGGGTCAATGCGCAAGAGTAGCCGCATGCGACTCTCCTCGCTCTTGTTGGCCGGCGCTGCGCAAAAGGCCTTGCTGGCGCAGTTGGGCTGACGCGCGCTTTCACCATGCCTGCTTGGTGGTGGCCTGCTCGCTTTCTTCGCAGTTGGTCTTTTTGTGCTGGATGCCTTTGCTGCCGATATCCAGACCGTCCGGCGCGTGGTTCGATTCGACCGTGATGCAGTAGGTGCCCTTGGCTCCCACCACGCGGTAGCGCCGCCGCGCGTACGGGCCGGGGTCGATGATCTCGGTGACCTTGGGCGCCTCGTACCAGCGGTTGGGGGCGGCGTCGGCGGCCGCCTGCAAGCCCTGCGCCAGGCGCGTCGCGCCATTGCTGACCGGCGCGCTGATCGCTTGCCCCGGATGGGCCTTGCGCAAGTCCCGGTCGATCTGGCCGATGCTGCGCCGGGCTTGCCGCATGATCTCGGCCGCACTCGGCGCCGGCGCGGCTGGCGCGTCCGGCACGACAAGCTCGGACGGCGTTTCGGCCACTCGCTCGGGCGGTACTGGCGCTGGCGTGGCGGCGACAGCGCGCGCCGCCGGCGCATGCGCAATCGCGCTCGCGGCTTTCCTGGGGGCCGGCGGCGGGACGGTCGGCATTGGCGCCCTGGGCGCTGTGATCGTGACCCATTGAATGCTCCGGCCCGTATCGGTATCGAGGGTCGGGATGCGGCGTGCATATTGCCAGCCCAACACCAGCAAGGCGTGCGCAAGCAATGTCAGTGCGATGGCGGCGTAACGGCGGCGGGTGGAAGGGGGCGTGAAGGCGGGGACCATGGGGTCGAGTATATCTTTAGTTTCATCCGCGTAAAGAAATTGGCCTGGCCACTTTTGATGGTTTGGTGAAAGAGGCGTCTGGCGGTACGCATGGTGCCGCCAGGCGCGCCGCCTGCCGCCTGGGCGTGGTTAAATAGGGCGGATGTTCTGTTCCTTCAACACGGCATGGGAGTGGCTAACGGGTGGATAAGTCGATGGCGTGCTCATGCGGTTGAGAATTTTTCTGCTATCGATGCTGGTGGCGGTGCCGGCGCTGCGCCTCGCGCAAGCGGCCGAGACCGTGCAACTGGCCACCTATTACGACTACGTGCCCTGGTTTGTGCCGGGCCAGCCTTCCGCCGGGCTCAACGCGCGTTTGGCGCGCCGGCTGAGCGAGATGTCCGGCGGGCGCTACCGTTTCGAATCGGTGTATATCCCGCGCCGCCGGCTCGACGTGCTGTTGCAGGAAGGAAAGCTGACGATGGTCGTTGCCTGGGTGCATCCGCGCTTTTTCGGTGACCCGGAGCGCACCCGCTATTTCTGGACCGGCCCGCTGATGGACGATGAATCGCTGGTGGTGTCGCCACGCGCGGCGCCGCTGGAATACGACGGGCCGGATTCGCTGCGCGGCAAGCGCTTCGGTGCGCCGGGCGGTCACCGCTTTCCCGACCTGGAGCCGCTCATCGCCGCCGGCGACATCACCCGCATCGATGTGCCGCAGATCAAGAATGCGCTGCAAATGATCGGCGCGCACCGGCGCCTGGACTTTACCGTGGTCGACCGTTCCACCCTCGATGCGCTCGAACACGAGCACCTCATCGACCCGGCCCTGCTGCATGTGGCCAGCCGGCCGCGCACGGCATCGTATGAGCGCAGCATGCTGGTGCCGCTCGGCCATCCGGCCCTGTATCGCTTTTTGCAAGAGGCGGTCGTGCTGCTCAAGAGCGACAGTCGCTGGCGCGCGCCGCCTCCACGCGCGCCGGGCAAACAGGCCGGCAAGCGCGCCGGGGAATAGCCGGCGTGGCCATGAGGGGGTAATGGTATAGTCGCGGCGCAACTTAACCTTACCGGATGACCGTTGATGACCTCTCGCTATCGCAGGCAATTTATCGCCATCGCCTGTTGTTCCATCGTACTCGCTGCTCCGGCGGCCCGCGCCGACTCCGTCGCCTACCAGAAGGTGATCGACCTGAGCGCCGCATCTGCGGCCCTGCGGGTCGAGCATCACCACGACTGGAGCAGCCCGACGCGCGCTGCGCGCTTGCAGATGGTGACAACGGACCAGAATCCTTTCCTTGCCACGAATACGTATTCCAGCTTGCGTGTGCTGGACAGCAAGTCCGGCGCGGAACTGTTCCGCCGCCCGGTGCCCGCGCTGACCTATTTGTGGATCGATCCGGCATCGAAGTACATCGTCGGCCTGTCCAAGCTGCAGATTCACAATCCCTATCACGTCGTTGTGTTCAACAAGTCGGGCGCGCGCCTGTTCGAAACCAGTTTGCTGGGGATGAATTGGCCGGAAACGTTCGAGAGCACGACCAACTGGGTCGCCTGGTACAAGGAAGCAACGCCGAAAATCGAACTGCTCGAAGGCCACAAGACAGTGGTGCTGTCGGTCGAGGACCGGGCCGGGATGATGCGCAGCTTCGAGTTTCCCGTCACGCGCTCCGACGAGACCCTGAGCGCGCCGCCCCTCAATCCCTGACAACGCCGCGCTGTTCCGCGTGCATCGGGTCCGGTCCCCTGATCATCTTGCGGACAATGCCAGCGCATCCCCACATGTCGGACAGTAGCGCCGGTGCGGGTGACCAGGCCCCCATCCTTGCCGGAATCCGGCCGGGAGCTGGCTTGATGGTCAGGTTGCGCACGCAAGCTGCCGGGACAGGCGGCCTCTTTTACGCAGGAAGGAATGTATGTTGACGTTCGAACGGCCGGGCATCCACCCCGAGTGGGTCGCCATATGGCAAACCAACCGACAGTTTCACCTCGACCGGCTTGACGATGCCGCATCCCTGTATGGCGATGATCTCGACAATTTTGCCCTGCACGGGGATACCTTGTGAACGCCTTGTTCGATGCCTGGCGCACGCCCGACCCGGCCAGCCTGGTCGACCTGTGCATCGCGGTGTGCGATATCCACACCTTGCGTTCGCTGCCCTATGGGCGCGGGGAGTTCCTCTATGAATTCAGCGAGATGCAGCGCGTTCCCATCGAAATCCTGCTGATGTTCAAGCTGCGCCAGATGCTGGGCCTGGACAATCCCGTGATCGACCATCCCTTGATGAGTACGGCGCTCGGCGCCTTGCCGCAAGAAGTTGCCTTCGCTCCCGATGAGTTGATAACGCGGGTGCGGGCACGCATGGTCAGCGAGGGCTTCGACGAAGCGGCCATCGTGGCGCTCATGACCGACCCTCCAGCCTGATCCGGAAGCTGGCGCGTCAATCCCTGAAGAATCCGCGCTTTTCCTCGTACATGGGGTCCGGCCCGCTGATCATCTTGCGCACGATGCCGTTGCGGTCGAAGTGGACGTGCATCATCGAGTTCCACACGCCGCTCTCCTTGTAGCGGTAAGACCACACTTCCAGGTCCGACAGCGAAAGGTAGGAGCGCTCGGCCGGGCGGCCGACGGTCGCCAGCACCTCGGCCCTGGTCGCCTTGTCGATCTTGATGCGCCCGAAGCCGAGGTCGCCCAGCACCTGTTCGAACGCGGCCAGCCTGCCGTCCGGCCCCATGCGCGCCATCCAGGTGAACTGGCCGAACGGCCCGGTCGCATATTCCAGCACCTGGCCCGAGGGCAGGGCGTGGATCGCGGTCGGCTCGCCGAACTTGGCGCGCACCACCTCGAGCGTGTCGCCCGGCACTGGCGGGGTACGCATCATCGCCGCGCAGCCGGCCAGGCTCAGCACCACGCTCAGGATTGCCATTTTTGCTCGTGTTTGCATAAAAACCACCTTGGAATCGCTCAAGCCCCCATCATGCACCAGCCGGATGAAATCTTCACGACTTGCGGTCCTGGCCGCGCTGCCGCCGATCAGGCAAAATGACTGGACGTAACACTTAAACGCGTGTTGAGGAATGCATGATGGCGACAGTTGAAGGTCCGGGTATCGACCCGAAGTGGGCAAAATCGTGGAAAATGCACTGGCGGTTTATCGAGGAGATGCGGCGCAATGATGCGTCGGCCTATCGCAGCGAGCTGATGCATTTCGCTTCCCGTGGCACGACCATCGTCCAGCCCCTGTTTCCGCCCGAGCCAACCGATCCGCCGCGGCAAGCGTGGGAGTCCTCTTTTCTCAGCTCGACATTGAGCACGTGTACCATGGTGACACTGGGCTGGTTCGAGATCAGCAGCATCAAACAAAAACGCTGGGCGTCAAGCACCGGTGTTCATGCATTTGCCGCCAGTTACACGAAGCAAATGATCGATATGGCCAACCATGCGAAGTTTGAACGCCGTCACGCAGGCAGAACCTTGCAAGCCCTGAGCCCCGAAAGCGTCCTGTTGACGGCATTGGGGCTGGTGCTCGGCTGCAAGGAGCAGGCGTTCACGCTCGCGCGCATGCAACTGTCTGCGCATCGGCGCGGGTATGTCGGAAATGCGGATCGTTTCCCGGTTTGCCATTTCATGTTTCGCTTGTTGGCAGACTTCCTTGGGGAAGCGGCGCCGCAGGGCAGCGGCGATGCCGTATCCGAACCCATCCTCAGCGCCTTGTTCGACACCTGGCGCGCGCCGGACCCGGCCTTGCTGGCGCCGCTGTGCCTCGGCGCTTGCGATATTCATACGTTCCGCTCCCAGCCGCAGAGCCCCAGGCAGATATTTTTCGATTTTGGCGGCTTGAAGCGCACGCCGATTGACATCCTGCTGTTGTTCAAGCTGCGCCAATCGCTCGGCCTTGACAATCCGGTGCTTGAGCATCCAATGATGGCCACCGCGCTGGGCAAGTTGCCCGAAGAAGTGCCATTCGAGGCCGACAGCCTGGTCACGGCGGTACGCGCCCGGATGGTGGTGGAGGGGTACGACGAGCAAGCGATTGTGGCCATGTACGCGTCCTGCGCCGGCGCGTCGCCGTGAAAGCAGGGCGGTTTTGAGCGGTTTTTGCGCAATCGCCACCGTTGGGAAGCGCAAATCCCCTCGGACACCGTTGCGGCGCAAGCTTTTCTGGCAGCCCGGGCGCTTTTCGCATATACTTGCGGGTCTGGCCGTTTTGGCCGGTTCATCAATCGAAGTTCACGGTGTGTCGGGTTGCGACTCGTGCACCGCATGTGAAAGGTATTATCATGACCGTAGAAAATATCAATAAAGCCGCGATCATCGCGGACAACGCCCGTGCGCAAAACGACACCGGCTCCCCTGAAGTTCAGGTCGCTCTGCTGACCGCACGCATCAACGAACTGAACGGCCACTTCAAAGCCCACGCGAAAGATCACCACTCGCGCCGTGGTCTGATCATGATGGTCAATCGTCGTAAGAGCCTGCTGTCCTACCTGAAAAGCAAAGACGCTACCCGTTATCGCGATCTGATCGCTAAACTCGGTCTGCGCAAGTAATTTTTGCCGATTCAAGTTGATCAAGAAATGCCTGCACAGCTTGCTGTCGCGGGCATTTTTGCATTTTTAATCCCGAAAAAGTAGTAAAGGCAACAAGCAATGTTGCCTGTGGTGAGGTGGACGACAGCGCCTGAAAATCTGTCGGCAAATAGAAAGGGATTACCCATGTTTAATAAAGTTACGAAAACCTTCCAGTACGGCCAACATCAAGTGACGCTGGAAACCGGCGAAATCGCCCGTCAAGCCTCCGGCGCCGTCATGGTGTCGATCGAAGACACCGTTGTCCTGGCTACCGTGGTTGCGCGCAAAGACGCCAAGCCAGGCCAGGATTTCTTCCCGCTGACGGTCGACTACGTCGAGAAAACGTATGCTGCCGGTAAAATCCCAGGCGGTTTCTTCAAGCGCGAAGGCCGTCCTTCCGAAAAAGAAACCCTGACCAGCCGCCTGATCGACCGTCCGATCCGCCCGCTGTTCCCAGAAGGCTACCTGAACGAAGTCCAGATCATCATCCACGTGCTGTCGGTCAATCCTGAGATCGATCCCGACATCGCCGCCATGATCGGCGCTTCCGCCGCCCTGTGCGTGTCGGGCATCCCGTTCAGCGGCCCGATCGGCGCCGCGCGCGTCGGCTACGCCAATGGCCAGTTCATCCTGAACCCGACCACCACCGAGCTGAAAACGTCCGAGATGGACCTGGTTGTCGCCGGTACCGAAACGGCCGTGCTGATGGTCGAATCGGAAGCCAAGCAACTGTCCGAAGAAATCATGCTCGGCGCCGTGGTCTACGGCCACGACCAGATGAAAGTCGTGATCGATGCGATCCACGACCTGGTGCGCGACGGCGGCAAGCCGGAAGTTGAGTGGACCGCTCCAGCCAAGAACGAAGCGCTGATCGCCCGCGTGAAAGAACTGGCTGAAACGAACATCAACGAAACCTACCAGATCAAGGACAAGGTTGCCCGTACCGCCAAGCTGAAAGCATCGTTCCAGGAAGTCTACGCCGCCCTGGCCGCCGACGCTGCCGCCACCGGCATCGCCCAGCCGGACAATGTCGACGTCGGCAACGTGCTGTTCGACATCGAAGCCAAAGTCGTGCGTTCGCAGATCCTCAACGGCGAGCCACGCATCGATGGCCGCGACACCCGCACCGTGCGTCCGATCGCGATCCGCACCAGCATCCTGCCACGCACCCACGGTTCGGCCCTGTTCACCCGCGGCGAAACGCAAGCGCTGGTCGTGGCCACCCTCGGCACCGCGCGCGACAGCCAGAAGATCGACGCGCTGATGGGCGAGTACACCGACGACTTCATGATGCACTACAACATGCCTCCGTTCGCCACCGGCGAAACCGGCCGTGTCGGCACCCCGAAACGTCGCGAAATCGGCCACGGCCGCCTGGCCAAGCGCGCGCTGATCGCCGCCTTGCCCAACCCTGAAGACTTCAGCTACTCGGTGCGCCTGGTGTCCGAAATCACCGAATCGAACGGTTCCTCGTCGATGGCGTCCGTCTGCGGCGGCTGCCTGGCGCTGATGGATGCGGGCGTGCCGATGAAAGCGCACGTGGCCGGTATCGCCATGGGCCTGATCAAGGAAGGCGGCAAGTTCGCCGTGTTGTCCGACATCCTGGGCGACGAAGATCACCTGGGCGACATGGACTTCAAGGTAGCCGGTACCGCCAATGGCATTACCGCGCTGCAGATGGACATCAAGATCATGGGCATCACCAAGGAAATCATGCAAGTGGCTCTGGCGCAAGCCAAAGAAGGCCGCGATCACATCCTCGGCGAAATGCAGAAGGCCATGCCGCACGTGAAAACCGAACTGTCGGATTTCGCACCGCGCCTGATCACCATCAAGATCAATCCTGAGAAAATCCGTGACGTCATCGGCAAGGGCGGCGCCGTCATTCGCGCGCTGACCGAAGAAACCGGCACCCAGATCGACATCAGCGATGACGGTATCGTCACCATCGCGTCGGTCGACGCCGCCGCCGGCCAGGAAGCCAAGCGCCGCATCGAAGAACTGACCGCCTCGGTCGAAGTGGGCAAGACCTACGACGGCGTCGTGCTCAAATTGCTCGACTTCGGCGCGATCGTCCAGGTCATGCCAGGCAAGGATGGCCTGCTGCACATCTCGCAGATCGCCAACGAGCGTGTGAACGCGGTTGCCGACTACCTGAAAGAAGGCCAGCAAGTGCGCGTCAAGGTGCTGGAAACCGACGACCGCGGCCGTCTCAAGCTGTCGATGAAAGCTGCCGAAGGCGCGGAAGCGGCTCCTCAGTAATCGTTATCGCATAACGCCTGTTCAAAAACCGCCAGCGCGCAAGCCCTGGCGGTTTTTTTCGGACTGCCACAATTTGGAAAGGATGATTTTCATGGACGAACTGAACGCCCCATACCACGCCCACATTTACTACGACGCCGCGACACGCGCGCAGGCACTGGCCTTGCGCCAGCGCTTGCTCGATGCGAAAGACAGCGGCGCGATGCCGGAACTGTTTTTTGTCGGCGAACTGGGCGAGCATGCGGTCGGCCCGCATCCGCTGCCGGAGTACGAGATTCACTACAGCGTAGCAATGCTGCCGGCGGTCATTGCGCTGCTCGAAGCGTCCGGTTTGCGCGCTCTGGTGCATCCGCTGACCGACGACGACGTGGCCGATCACACCACCCTGGCGCACTGGATCGGCGAGCCGCTGCCGCTCAAGCTGGAAACGCTCGACCCGCCCGGTATGAACCAGGGCGTGGCGCGCTTTGGCAAGTCGGCGTTCTAGGACCGCGTCCAGCCAGCCCTGGCAGACCCAGGTGCGCTACGCGGCGCCACCGCCGTCCTGCCCGCGCGGCCGCCGTTGCTCATGCTGTACGAAATGTGCGCGCAACCATACGAACGCCGGATCGCGGTGCGCGCGCGCGTGCCAGATCAGACGGTAGTCGAATTGCAAGGCCGGCAATGCCAGGGGCGTCACGACGAGTTGCTGGTTGGTCGACCATGCCCGGGCCGCGCGCAGCGGCACCACGGCCAGGAGGTCGCTGGCCTCGATGGCGGCACTGCCGGCATGGAAGTAGGGCAGCTCGGCGGCCAGGTGCGGTTGCGGCAGGCGCAGACCTTGGTAGACATTGTCGGTGACGTAAGCGTTTTTGCCCGGATAGCGCACCGCAAAATGGGGATAGGTGGCGGCCTGGCGCAGCAGTTCGAGCGCCGGCAGCGCCACCTGTGCGAGAACCGGATGGCCGCGCCGGCAAACCAGCCCGTAGCCGTCGCTGAACAGCGTACGGTAGTGAAAATCGTCGGGCAGCTCGTCATCGGCATACAGCGCGCAGTCGAGCTCGCCGCGCTCGAGCTGGGCCAGCGTCTGCGCGCCCCAGGGATCGATGCGCAGGCCGGTGTGCGGCGCGAGCGTGCCGATGCGCGGCAGCAGATCGGTCAGGATGACCAGCATGCCGTAATCGGTGGCCGCCATGCGGATTACATGGGTCGCGCTGGACGGCTCGAAATGCGCCAGCTCGAACAGCGCGGGTGATGCTGGCACACTCAAGCACCGCGCGCAGGAAGGGCAGCAGGTTCAGGTCGAAGCGCGCGGCATCGGTGAGTTCATCCAGTTCATGCATGCCGGACATTCTATCCCATGCATTCCGCAAATGCATGCTGGGTTCTACACTGGCGCCAGTTCATCAATTCCAGGAAAAACACATGTTTGCAATCGTAGGCGCCATGGGCCAGACCGGCTCCGTCGTATCAGAAACCCTGCTCGCGGCCGGCCATGCCGTGCGCATGATCGTCCGCCGTGACGATGCCCAGGCCGACGTCTGGCGCAAGAAGGGGGCGCACATCTGCATTGCCGACCTCGACGACCAGCAGGCGATGGTGCGCGCTTTCGGTGGCGCGCACGGCGCTTACGTGATGGGGCCGCCGCACTATCTGGCGAGCGACATGTTTGCGCAAGCGCGCCGCACCCATGCCAATTTGATCGCAGCGGCAAACGCCGCCGGACTGCCGCGCATGGTGGCGCTGTCCTCGGTCGGTGCGCAGCGACGCACCGGCTGGTCGAACTGCATGGCCCGTGCGATGTATCGCCGGCAGATGCGGCGGCCGTGCTGGGCCGGCTGCTTGAGCGGACAGTGACGGCGGTCGGCGTCCCGCGCGCGCACTGGGCCGGCATGTTTGCCGAGAAGGGATTTCCAGCGCTGACGGTGGACGCCTTTTGCGACATGTTCGATGGTTTTAACAGCGGCCATATTGCGTTCGACGGCTCGGGCGAGACCGTGCGCGGCACGGTCGGGCTTGATGCGGCGCTGGCTGCCTGCCTGGCGCCGCGCATAGGCTAGCGCTGCCGGATGGACGGTTGCGCGTGCTTAGCTGCCCATCAGCCGGTTCAGCGCCGCGTAGTCGATCTGCGGATACGCCGCCGCGTCGACCTTGCCGCTGTCGAGAAATTGGCGGGCCAGGGTATCGATGCAGCCGAACATCGCCTTGGAAATGGCGGCGCCGGCGCTCAGGCGGCGCAGGCCCAGTTGCGCCAGGCGCGCCGGTGCCGGCAAGCTATCGAGCGCGATCAGGTTCAGCGGCAGGCGGGTCGCCTTGACCACGGCCGCCATCCTCGGCGGCCATGCCGGGCACGAACAGGCCGCTGGCGCCGGCTGCCTCGTACAGCGCGGCGCGCCTGATGGTTTCCTCGACCCGCACCGCTGCACCGAAGCCGCCAGCTTCGCCGAGCAGATAAACATCGGTGCGCGCATTGATGAACAGGTTGACGCCGCGCGCGCCGGCCACTGCCCGGATCGCCCGGATTTCTCCTTGGTGGACAGTAAGTCGGGCGTGCGCGCCGGAAAGATTGCCGTGCAGTTCAGGTTACTATACCGGTATTTGTGAACCGCGTTGTCGCGCGACTGCGTCTGGAGCATGGTGAATATGAAAAAGCAAAACCCGTCTTGGACGGCATCGATCGCCCTCGTCGATCGGGTATGCGCGTTGGTCGAGAGCGGCGATATCGAAGGCCTCCGGTCTGCCCTGGATGCCCAGCCCCATATCGTGGAACTCGACTATGACATTGTGGGGAAGGCCACCCTGCTGGCTTACGCGGCGCGCTGCGGCCAGACGCAGGTCTGCCAATTGCTCGTGCAACGGGGGATCGATGTCAATCAACGCCGCGGGCGCTCCGACACCGCATTGGACGAGGCCGCTTACCACGGCCATCTCGCTACCGTGACGTGGCTGCTCGCCAACGGCGCCGCGCCGGATGGCGATCCCGGCAGCATTTTGAGTCCCTTGATGCATGCGATCATCCCCGGCCATGCCGACATCGCCAGGCTGCTGGTCGACGCCGGCGCCGACCTGACCCGGCTGCACACCCGCTTGCACCGCACGCCGCTCGATCTGGCGCTGGTCTGGGGGCATGCGCAGATCGAAGACCTGCTGCGCGCAAGGAACGCGCCTTCGCTGCTGGAAAAGACCGACTGGTCGAAGGAGTACGGCGGCCCCATCCTCGCATTCATCGATAGCCGCTTCGGCCGCGTCTTGCCGCTTGCCTTGAGCGCGATTGTGCCTGGCGCGGACGTGGTGCAGCGCGTGGCGCTGGTAAACAAAAACAAGAGCAAGATGTTGTTTACCATCGGCCTGTTCAATGTCCACGCGCCGATGATCGAACTGTTCATTGTTCTTCCGCCAGCGTGGAACATGCTCGGCAAATCGGCCGCGAATCAGTTCCCGTCCGCCCTGTTGCTGTGCCTGGCGGATCGGGTGGCGCAGGGCATGCAGGTGGAAGAAGGCTTGCTGGTGATGGCGGACGATCCTTTGTATCGCGCACTGGCCTGGCCCAAGGATATTGCAGGATTTCAAGTGTGCGACCACCAATGGGGATCGGACCGGGAGCATGAAAAGGAGATCGCGGAGGACGAAAAAGTCGGGCTGTGGACGCTGGCGCCCATCGGGCGCACCAAGCGCGGTTTTACGCCACCTTCATTGGAGAAGAACCGCGCGGCGGGATGGGCGCGCTTGACGCTGCATCCAGAGACGGCCTGACCCGCCGCGCCGGCAACACGCTATGGCGCCTCGAACCGGCGCAGATAAGCGGCGATGGGTTCCAGGCCGATACTGGCGCGGCGCTCGTCGAGCCGGCTTTCATCCTCGACCGGGCTCAGTTCCGGCTTGCCCGCTTCATTCATGAATAACTGGCTGCCGTAGAGCTGCTTCTTATAGTCGTTGAGCAGGTCGCGGTCGATGCTCAGCGCCACCGTCGACCACGGCAGTTCACCATCCCGCGCCGCCTTCTTCATCGCCGGCAGCGTTTGCTTGAGCAAGGCCGGCGAAGCATGCTGCACCAGCCCCCTGTGTCAGACTACTTGTCGGGTGTGTTTTTGAACAAAGTATGTCGTGATCTTGAGCGTTGTAGTGGGGTTTTTAGGGTTCGTTCTTGTGCTGTACTTTTGACATCGTTTCCGGGAGCGGGG
>NZ_WHJF01000329.1:0-848 GCF_011682185.1 Massilia genomosp. 1 | reverse complement strand
CCATAGTAAATCGGTACCACCCCTTCCCATCCCGAACAGGACCGTGAAACGATTTTACGCCGATGATAGTGCTGCAACCAGTGTGAAAGTAGGTCATCGTCAGGCTAGTTATAAGAAGAAAACCCCGCAGAAATGTGGGGTTTTTTTTCGTCCGCGTTTTTGTTGGAGATCGCCAGGTGATCCGGGATGCCCTGGCGACAGGTCATGAGCACGAGCCTATTTCACGATCGTCAGCTGCTTCACAATTTCAACACGGTCATCTCGATCAGGGCCGGCGATCCGATCACGATTGCGTTCAATTTTGTACTCCAATATCACCTTAGCTCCCTTGAATTTTTTCTTCAGAGAATGCCCTCCGTAGCCGTCGTTATCTTCCTCCAGCAATTGCTTGCATACATCCGTCACGCAGTAGGCGCTGACTTCCTTGCCATCGGTGGTGCGGATAGTCACACCGTTGTTGTCGCTACCGCCTGCGGCAATCAGTTTGCCGGAGACCGTGGTGGCAAGTACTACCTGGGGCAGAGCAAGCAGCACAGCGAAAAGATAAGGACGTTTCATGTGAATCTTTCTGGCAAATAAGTATCAAGATGTCCATTATTGCAGACTTAAACGCCATCTCAGCAGGAAACCCAACAAATTCCTTGCTAGTGAGCAGCGCCTTTGCTATAGTTCGCCTCCCCGCTGAAGCGCTAGCGAAATCAAGTAGTTGGCAGACAGTCCTGGGGCGTTTCGAAAGAAGCGAAGTAGCAAAAAGAGGTTGACGAGAAACGCGAAACGCTGCATAATCTCACCTCTCTGCTGCAACGAACACAACGCTTCGTACCATGCGGCAAGATAGAAATACCGAA
>NZ_WHJF01000328.1:0-854 GCF_011682185.1 Massilia genomosp. 1 | reverse complement strand
GGGGTATGCAAATCCTTCATATTCCACGGCAGCAGCGCCGCTACATCATCCACGGTTTTCGCCGCCGGCAAGTCGCGCAGTACCCGGCGCAGCCACGTGTAAGGCTCCAGGCCATTCGCCTTGGCCGTCTCCAGCAGCGAGTAAATAACCGCACTCGCATTGGCGCCAGCCACCGTGTCGCTAAACAGCCATGCCTTGCGGCCCACCACGAATGGACGAATCGCGTTCTCGCATCTGTTGTTATCGATCGGCAGGTCACCGCGCTCGGTGTAACGTGTCAGGCGACTCCAGTAGTCGCGCATGTACGACAGTGCCTTGCCCAGCGCGCTCTTCGGCGTCACGCCTGGCAAGGATTTGTCCAGCCACGCCTTCAGCGCCGCGAGCGCCGGCACGCTGTGCGTCTGCCGCGCCAGCAGGCGCTCCGCGTCGCTGGCGTCCTTGCAGTCGCGCTCAATGCCATACAGTTTGCCGATCATGGCGACCGCCTCGTCTGCCAGACCGCGCCGCCCCTTAGGCTGGACTTTCACGGCCTCGACGAAACGTCGGCGCACGTGCGCCCAGCACGCCATGTGCTCGATGCCGTCGGTGCGCGCGAGTTGGTTGTAGCCGTCGTAGCCGTCGGTCATCAAGAAACCACGATAGTCATGCAACAGGCGCATCGGCACCTGGGCCCCGCGGCCCGGATCGTAGTCGAACAGCACCACCGGCTGGCCCGGTGGTCCGCCCGTCTGCACCCACATGTAGCTGTTCGACGTTGGCTGCTTCCCAAGCGCCTTGAGTACCTGCACCACCGTCTCGTCAACGTGGATAAAGGGTGACTCAAGCAGCGCATCGCGCATCAGGTTGTGCAGCGG
>NZ_WHJF01000327.1:0-873 GCF_011682185.1 Massilia genomosp. 1 | reverse complement strand
ACTGAACCCGATTCATCGTCGCCATAATCTTCTCCCGCCTGCGCCACCGCGCACGCATATGCAAGGTTGGACACGTAACGGCGACCAAAGTTCAGTTATGCTGAAGATCAGCGCTAATCACCAAAAAATAACACATCTACAGACCTCAAATTGTCCGCAAACACCCAAACACAGGAACGCGAGATGAACATCTATTTTCTGCCAGTACCCGAGCTGGCTTGCCCCCAATGCGGAGCTACCAATTGGCGACATTTCGATCTACCTGCTAACACCTGCTTACAACATGAATTGTTGCAAAACTGCGAGAGACTCATCAATGTAACCGTCTATGTATTTATTGCGGTAGGCTTCCTTTTCATTTTTCCCGCTCTGCAAGAGCTTGCTTTAATTGCCGTTGGAATGCTCTTATGCCTCGCGCCAACAATCTTTCCTTTAATGCGATTGGGCGGTCATATCAGGTCGACAATTCATTTGTGCGAAAGTTGCGGTTTTTTCAGCTCAGAATAATTTTGCGGCTGCGCCACTCCTAACTAGTCGGTGATCAGCACCGTTCCTGCGTATAGCCGGGAACAGACCCACACCACATGCTTGATCACCCGTGAACAGAAGTCACAGTTTATCAATCAGAAAAATACCGTCGGATTTTCATTGTCGGAGAGTGAGAATGAAGGGGATGTATGGCTCTCGGAAGCACATGAAGCAAAAATTCCGATACGTAAAGAAGTGAAGTCGGCATGTTGATCGATGGTAACTGTTTAGCCTGAGCGAGCACGTGCCAGAGTTGTTCGTTTCTTGAAATCGGTCCATGATGCTGATCATGACAAAACTGCGCCCCCTTCCAGATCTTTCCAAGCTTTCCGCCGCGGAAAAGGA
>NZ_WHJF01000326.1:0-879 GCF_011682185.1 Massilia genomosp. 1 | reverse complement strand
GTCGTCTCCTATCCGTATCCTAGTCGTATCCTATTCCGGCGGCTGAAAAATCCGCCGTGGTGTTAAAACCCCCGTAAAACACTGGGGCGATGGGGTGCGCGGGGAGCCCCCGCAGCCCCTGCCGATCTCTCACACATCACGCAACCTTCGGTTTCGGCGGGAACCCGCGCTGCGCTTAGGTTTCCGCGTATTACGGGGTAGCTGCGCTCTGTCTTACGGGGTAGGCTCGAATTGCACAGCAATCCCCGTGGTTGTAGGGGAAGCGCTGTAATACGTCGCGCGCTTGATGCCTGTCTGTGTCCGTCCCCAATCCGACACGGGCAGATGGGAGCCTGTCTGCAAAGCCATCCACGAAATCACGCGCGATCGCCGTCAATCCATCGTGAAAATGCCGCAAATCCACCACACTCTGTACTCCGATGTACTGGACAGGATGCTAGATGTATGCCGCACGGTGCGACATACATCCAGAATTTTGCTCGCTAGTTCGCTTCGCGCCCGTCGCAATCAACTCAGGGCTTCGCCCCGAGACCCGTGAAAACTTATGGTGGCGGTGGGCTTGGCAGCACCGGCATTGGCGGCGCTCTCGCCGTGGCGAATGAAGCGAGTAGGTAACGGGGCGTGGGCGGATATTTGTTTATAGTTAACAAAAAAAGCCTCCCCTGACCCACTGCTGCGTGCGTGGGTTCCGGGTCCGGCTTAATTTTTACACGCGGCTGAAAGGCAAATGCCACGCTGTAGCATCACCTCTTCATTGCCGAGTCTGTCGCTAAGGTCAGCGTTTGGTTTCGTTGGCCTTGGCTTTAGCGGCAGGGGTAGGAGTTTGTGTCCAGCGCTTGGCGTCGTGCATGTGCAAAACGCCAGCGATCATAGTCTCTA
>NZ_WHJF01000325.1:0-892 GCF_011682185.1 Massilia genomosp. 1 | reverse complement strand
GCGAAAGCCGCCGCCGATATCCTTTTCGTGCGGCTTGAAAAAGTAGGCGATGCTCATGGCTGCACTAGGGTGGTGGTGATTTCGGTGGTCACGCCGGTCATCAGTTTCTGGATCGGGCATTTTTCGGCGGCGGCCAGCAGGTCGGCGCGCTGCGCGTCGGACAGCTCCCCACTGAATCGCAAGGCGGCGGAGAGGCGGTACACACCCTTGCGCTCGTCGCTGGCGTCGCGCTCGATGGCCACTTCGATGTCTTCGACCGGAATGCCCTTGCGCTTGGCGTACCAGACCACCGTGAGGGCCTTGCAGGCGCCCAGGGCGGCGTCGTACAGGTCGTGCGGCGACGGGCCGGCATCGGCCCCGCCCTCCTCGACCGAGCCGTCGGCCGGAATCAGGTGGTTGCGCACGTGGACGATATGGCGCATCGGTTGCGACAGATCGCGCTTGACGGTAATGGTCATGGATTTCCTTCTGGATCAGGGTGGGTGTGGGCGGAATTTACACCCTTTCGCGGCATTGCGCATCCCACGGAATGGGGGGCACGCAAAGCTCTGCTATTGCGAACGCCCACCATCATGCGCACGCAGGCGGCAATCCAGGCAGGCGCCTGACGACGTATCGGGCGATCGTCATCCAATACGCCTCACGGCACGTAGACCATCTGGATATCAACAACGTAATCATCGCCGCTGTCGATGACTTCCAGGCCCAGCACCAGGTCGCTGCTGCCTTCGCCAATGGTCCACAGGTCGACCAGGACGTCCCAATGACCCCCTGTGTCAGACTACTTGTCGGGTGTGTTTTTGAACAAAGTATGTCGTGATCTTGAGCGTTGTAGTGGGGTTTTTAGGGTTCGTTCTTGTGCTGTACTTTTGACATCGTTTCCGGGAGCGGG
>NZ_WHJF01000324.1:0-896 GCF_011682185.1 Massilia genomosp. 1 | reverse complement strand
ATTCTTCATCCATCTGGCGCAGGTCGAAATCAGTGAGAGGCGTGGGCTTTTTTAACAAGATTGCACATCATACATTGAACTGAGTTTCCAGGCAGAAAAATTGTCTGCGGGGAGGTGATTGGTTACCCATAAGGCGTATAGGCAATTCCACCACTGATGACTACCGCTACTTGCGCCTTGTTTTCCGCGCTTTCACTGAAAGCCGTCAACACTTCTGCGCGCGGTGTGCCATTGTTCAAGACACCCAGCCAGGAATTGTAACCACCTTGGTCTGGTGTGCGGTGCAGCACGTTATAGTAGAGCTTGGTCAAAAATACCTCATTGCTTGGGTTGGCACCGTACAGCGTGGTAAATTCGGCGCTGCCGATGAAGCCACCGGCGATGGCTTGCAAGGTTGCGCCATTGTCCATCCGCTCGATCCAAAAACCTAACCCGCCAAGATCTGGCACGCGGTTGAATGCGGCTTGATAGAGCCGATAGACTTTCCCGGCATTGCCATCAAGATCCAGGGCGACTGAAACATCCGTAAATTTAAGCCGATAAATGCTGGAAAAGAACTGGATGCCATCGGCACCGGTATTGTCGGACACCGAAAAGCCCGTGCCGACCTTGTTGATCGTATAGTTGCCGCGAGCCTTGGAAAATATGGCGGAGGTGGATGCCGGGCTATTTTCCGCGAAATATTCGTGTGTATCGGCATTTTGTAACGCATTTGCCGGATTGCTCAGTGCGAGACTCCGGGCATTGGCTTGGCCATAAGCGATGTCCCGTGAGCCAATTGCAAAACGATTTTTCCGAACTGGCCGACATCAGGAGAGCACGATTTTTCATCGCTTTTTCGTGATATCGGAGGAAATCTGATCGGTTACGGCGGCGGAATCATGGCTAATCTCATT
>NZ_WHJF01000323.1:0-910 GCF_011682185.1 Massilia genomosp. 1 | reverse complement strand
ACGCAAAAGACGAAAGTAAACCTGAAATGCGGCGAGTTTACAAGGGGCGCGTTAAGTCATTGAATGTAAACAGGTTTTCAGCACGGTCGGCACCGCGCGCAAGACTTGTGTATAACGAGGTGCCTTATACCACGGTCTATATCTGGCTCGCGTCCCAGGTTGTTAGCAATAGTGTGGTGACCCAGGTAACGTCGCCTATGACAGAGGTTGTCTTTGGTGGTGGTAACAACACCGCTTCTCTTGCTTACGATTCGGCAACAGGTATGTTCATTGCTTCCTCGACGAACAACTCCAGCAAATTGGTGCTCACTCAACACGAAGCGTTGCTGTAACAACCGTGCTGGCGATTGTCTATCCACACGAAATTGCCGATTCGGATGGACTGGCAGGATAAGAGTGGCGGGTCCGACCGCTATTCTTATCCGGTTTTTAGCATGCAGCAGGCGGGAAATCGCCATTCAGAGCCGCAAGTTGCGAAACAATCCCCGCAACGTCTCATCCATTCGTTGCACGGATAAGGAACATTTGGATTTTCTATTTCAACTGACTTTGCGGAGAACGCGATGGCTAAATACATGACCCAAAAAATGAGTTCCGGCGTATTGCAGGCGACCACCTATTATCAAGGGCAAAGCGACCATCCACCCCATGGAGAATCAGGTGCATTCACACGTGCTGCCACCAGCGACTATGCCACAGTACATAATATCACCGTGGCGGAGGTTGAAGTCGGCACCTATAAATCAAACCAAGGAGTGCCAACCGGAGGGCATACTAAAGAAATTTGTAACTGTTTAGCCCTGACCGTTGTAAACGCGCAATTGTAAACATTCCGATATCCGGGCATGATGCCGGTCATGGTAAAACTTGCCCCTCTTCCCGACCTCTCGACTCTCTCGCATCCCGAAAA
>NZ_WHJF01000322.1:0-918 GCF_011682185.1 Massilia genomosp. 1 | reverse complement strand
TCTTCATCCATCTGGCGCAGGTCGAAATCAGTGAGAGGCGTGGGCTTTTTTAACAAGATTGCACATCATACATTGAACTGAGTTTCCAGGCAGAAAAATTGTCTGCGGGGAGGTGATTGGTTACGGGACGGGCGTCTGCTATCAATTACCGAACGCAGCGGACTGACGCAAAAATTGACATATAGCGACGGCCTGAGCAACGACACCTCGGTAAGCCGCTTTCCAGCCAGCGCACCTGCGTGCAAGAGTATCAGTCACGATGCCCTTATACCTGAAGGCCGTTTGCTGTGTGTAACCAATCATTGGGGACGACAGCTTCAATTCAAATATGACGCAAAAGTACGAATTGTCGAAATGATCGACCCAGCTAATCAATCCTATCTCTATGAGTATGACGGTCCGTCAGGCGGTTGCGTTCCGGGAAATGAAAAAACATTGGCTTGCAAAGCGAATAATTTGACCAAGGTTACCTATCCGGATGGAAAGAGCCAAACGTATTTTTACAACGAAGTGAGTAAAATTAATAGTGGGAAGCTATGTAATCGTCAACCTATCGGAAATGGAGTTGGCGAGGATATGTATATTAATCTGATGACCGGTCTGGTCGATGAAAACGAAGAGCGCCACATGAGCTGGATGTATGATTGCTCCGGACGAGCGACCTCATCGGAACTTGCTGATGGCATAGAGAAAGTGGATGTAGTCTATGCTGATGGTGCATCGGCGCCGGCAATGGTAACCCACTACGTCGGGCCCGCCGAAAAACCGACGACTACGGTGCGTACGTACGGGGTAAGCGGTCGCTCAGCGGCGTTATTGCGCGACCCGATGGCGATCTGGAGAATGCATCCCTGGTGACAAACGAATCCCAGGGAGATGGCAATGGACGCAGGTAAGCGGGCAGTCAAGCGGGTGAAC
>NZ_WHJF01000321.1:0-938 GCF_011682185.1 Massilia genomosp. 1 | reverse complement strand
CAGTATCGATTTAACCGGCGCTTCGATTTGTCGACCATCTTGACGCGCCTCTTGTACGCTGCTGTCGCCACGGGCAACCGAACCGAAGCGTGGTGTCGGTTAGCTGAAGATCAGCGCTAATCACCAACATATATGTTATATGGCTGACTTGGATACACATACGCATAGATCGAGTTGGGGTCACCGCTGGCCGGGTTGCAAGTACAGTTGACGTTGACCGGCTGGTTCACGAAAGCATCCTGGATTGACGTGAAATGGGCTTTCCCAAGCGCGTAACGGGAGGCGTCATAGTTGCCAAACCATGTTTTGTAACGCAAATCGGCATTGCCTGCCGCAAAGTAGGAAGCGCCTTGCGAAGCCATGCCACGCGCGGCGCTAAAAGCGGTGCCGATTATGCTGCTTTGTGTGGCGGTACAATTGCTGTAGCTCAAGCTGCCGGCCAATGATGGCGACAGTGGCGACAGTGGCGACTGTCTGGAGGCCGTCGTTCCGCGTGGCAATTGACCATTGATGAACAGTGTCAAGACATCAGATTGCACCGAATCAACTTTTGATGCAGCCAAATTCTTGTTATTGACATCATTGGACAACAAATTGACGTTAGTGGCGCGATACCGAATCATATAGTCGCCGGTAACGCTCATGTCGTACAACTGCGACAACTTGACTTTTTGCGTGTATGTCTTGCCCTGCTTCAACAGGAAATAATCGTTCGCGGTTGGCGCTGCGCGTTTGACGAGTGCGCCGAGATAGGGAACCTTGACGCCATCACGCGTCACATCAAACAGGGCACCTTGGATGCCATTGAATGCACCTCGTTATACACAAGTGTTCAGTGCGCCAATTCCCCGTAGCGCGCGTATCGTTTCCGCCGCCACGTGAACATCCTTCAAGCCGAGCCAGATCGTCTTGACGCCGGGCTCGCCATCGCTCTTGCG
>NZ_WHJF01000320.1:0-942 GCF_011682185.1 Massilia genomosp. 1 | reverse complement strand
GCAGTTTCGCTCCACGCTTCCTCCCCACAGTCGGTCGCCCTTCCGCAGTTGCGCTTCACTTCGCTCACTGTGGTCAGCTTGCGGGAGGACTTGCACCTCCAAGAGTGCGCCCATGCTGGGCGCACGCAAAAAAGGCCACGTTGATTCAACGTGGCCTCTCGCATTCTGGCTCCCCGACCTGGACTCGAACCAGGGACCTGCGGATTAACAGTCCGTCGCTCTACCAACTGAGCTATCAGGGAAAAGAGGCCGCATTATATCGGGCGAAAATTGACTTGTCCAGCCTCGCGTGCAACTTGTTGGCGGCCATGTGCGCCAGCAACGCCCCACGTGCCGGGACGACCGTACCCAAGCGCCCCCGTTGGGCGGGGCACTATATAATCAATGTGATTATTTGTGATTAATCGTAAACGTTTATGATTAATCGCGCTAAAACTTAGTTGAATCAACATATTTTGGAAAGATCGACCAATGGCCCAAGCCGAAACCAAAGTACTCACAGCACACGTACCAGTGGTGCTGGCCGACAGGGTTGACCAGTTAGCCGCACGGCTTGAACGGTCACGCGGATGGGTTATCAAACAGGCGCTGAGCGACTGGGTCGCTCAAGAAGACGAGCGTAGCCGCTTGACGCGCGAAGCAATGATGGATGTTGACGAGGGACGCGTCGTTGACGATCAGGCTGTCCAGGAGTGGGCGGCCAGTCTCGGCACCGATCATCCCCTCCCGGCGCCAGTGGTGCCTTGATGCGGATTGAATGGACCAGCAAAGCGCTCGCGGACCTGAGTCGTCTTCACGAATTTCTGGCAGTCTTGAAGGCCCAATGCCGTTTTGAGTGGAAGTTGACTTCGGCTACCATATCGGCTACCGCTGTGAATGTCTGCGCCTTGCGGCGCTTGTCGATGTCCGGTCCGGAGCAGGGTCAAGGGCGGGCGGCGCGAA
>NZ_WHJF01000031.1:0-68107 GCF_011682185.1 Massilia genomosp. 1 | reverse complement strand
CAGTCCGTTCAGCTCAGATTGCTCGTCCTGGGTAAGCACAATCTCCGTCGCAATTCGCATTAGCTTTCTCCTGGTTGATGCACAAGAATAGCGCCTCATCCGCGATATTTCAATACGAAGCACTGAGAATGCAACACTACACTAGTGGCGCGGGCAGGGCAGGGCCGAATCATTGGTTTTCATACTGACACTGAAACAGGGATCCCACAAACCACAGGCAAGATCAGATCAGGCAAATTGGCGGCATACTCGGTACAGACATTTCTGTATCGCGCGCTGGCGACCTGACTTCCTTTTCAGGGTTCTCCGATGCAGATTTGGCCGAGCTGCGTATGCTCGATCAGCTCAGCAGCCCACTGGCGTTAGTCTACATACGATTCCGTCTAAAAGACGGCGCCACATTGCAGCAGGCCGTGTCGTTCCTGAGCGAAGTTATTCAACAAGGCCGGTCGCCTGACGAATGGTGCGAGGGGCAAGGTTGTTGAAAGGGGTAATGCACAGAGCGGGCACCTCGAAAAACCAAAACCGCAGGGCTGGCGCGGCGGGTGTGCTTATCGGCGGCAACGATCCGGCGGGCGCGTATTGCCAACGTGTGGCGATGCTGGCCGGCCTTGATGGGAGTGGCTCGAGGCCAATGTCGCCCCACCCGTTGCGGGGCACGAATCTCATGCCCCGCGTTCGCTTCAATCGAGCGGCACGCCCCGGTACTTGTTGACCTCCGAGGCCGTCACCGGCGGCGCCTTGTTGCTCCAGCTATTGCGCAGGTAGCTCACCACGGCAGCGACTTCATGATCATCCATGAGGTGACTGTACGGCGGCATGCCGTACGGCCGCGGATTGCCGGCGGTGCCAGGCGCAAAGCCGCCGTTGAGCACGATGCGGATCGGGTTGACCGCTTCCTTCATGGTCAGCGCGCGGTTGCCATCCAGCGGCGGATAGTGCGGCGGCAAGCCTTTGCCGTCGGCACCGTGGCACTCGATGCAGTTCGCTTCGTACAGTTTCTTGCCCTGCGCCAGCACCTGGCCGACGCGCGGGTCGGTCGATATTTCCACCGGCGGCGCCGGCGTGGCCGGGAGCGACTTCAGGTACACCGCCATCGCCGTCACATCCTCGGTTTCCAGGTGCTGCAAGCTGCGCTGCACCACTTCGGCCATCGGACCGAACACGGTGGCGCGCGGCGACACGCCGGTTTTGAGCAGGTCGACGATGTGCGGCACTTCCCAGCTGCCCAGGCCGGCTTCGGCGTCGGAGGTGAGCGAGGGCGCATACCAGCCGATCATTGGAATCAAGCCGCCCGACAAGCCTTCTTCGCTGGCGCCGAAGCTGTTGCGCGTGCTGTGGCAGGCGGCGCAGTGGCCCAGCCCCTCGACCAGGTAGGCGCCGCGGTTCCATGCGGCGTTCCGGGTGCCGACCGGCACGTATTCGCCCGGCTTGAAGTACAGCAGGCGCCAGCCGGCCAGCATGATCTGCTGGTTGTACGGGAACGACAGGCGGTGCGGCTGGCTCGGCGTTTTTTGCGCGGGAACACTCTGCATGAAGGCATACAGGGCATCCGCATCGGCACGGCTGACCTTGGTGTAGTTGGTGTACGGAAAGGCCGGATACAGCAGGCGGCCGTCGCGCGACTTGCCGTTGTGCAGGGCGTTCCAGAAGTCGTCAGGCGTCCAGGCGCCGATGCCGGTCTCGCGGTCGGAGGTGATATTCGGTGCGACCAGGCTGCCGAAGGGCGTTTCGAGCGCGCGCCCGCCGGCGTATTCGGCCCCGCCGCGCACGGTGTGGCAAGCCATGCAGTCGCCGGCCTTGGCCAGGTAGGCCCCGCGGGCGATATTCTGGGCGGTCGGCGCGAAGTCGGCCGGCGACTTGGACGCGATGAAGTCGTTGCGCGGCCAGGCCACGGCGATGGCCACGCCAAGCACGGCGGTGAGCGCCGCGAGGCTGATGAGTAATTTCTTTTTCATGAATCGATTCCTGGCTTAGTCCGGGGCGCTGCCGCAGGCGATGGGCAGCGGGCGCGCGATGGCGGCGGCGGGGCGGGCCTCGGGCGCGACCTGCTGGGTGCCGAGCCAGGCCGCGACGGCGTTCACGTCTTCCAGGCTGAGGCGTTCGGTGATGACGCCCATGCAGTCGGGCGCGTGGGCGCGGCGGGTCTTGGTGCGCCAGGCGCCGAACTGGGCGTTGATATAGTCGCGCGGCAAGCCGG
This sequence comes from Massilia genomosp. 1, assembly GCF_011682185.1. NCBI lineage: Bacteria > Pseudomonadati > Pseudomonadota > Betaproteobacteria > Burkholderiales > Oxalobacteraceae > Massilia > Massilia genomosp. 1. Next base: position 65,907 of record NZ_WHJF01000031.1, on the reverse strand, counting down.
CCAGGCCGGGAATCGCCGGGGCAACGCCGGTCAGTTTCTCGCCGTGGCAGGCGATGCAGGCCGGCACCTTGAGGGCGGCATCGCCTTGCAGGGCCAGCTGGCGGCCGCGCGCGAGCACGGCGGGCGTGGCCTGGGTCGCTTGCGGCGGCGGTGGCGGCAAGTGTTCGGCGGCGAAATGTCCGGCGATCTCGTGCAGGTAAGCGTCGGGCAGGTGATCGACCATGTAGGTCATCAAGGGATACTGGCGCCGGCCCTCGCGGAAGTTGCGCAGCTGGTTGTACAGATAGCCGGCCGGCTTGCCGGAAATGCGCGGGAAGTAGGCGTCGTTGACATCCTTTTTGGCGTGGCAGGAGGCGCAGGCCAGCAGGCGCTGGGCCATGGTGTCCGGCAGCACGGCCGGGCGCTCGGCCGCCTGCAGCGGGGCCGCAGCGAGCGCCGCGAACGCCAGCGCGCCGAGCACACGTGCGCGGGTAAGGGTGTTTCGCATGGATGATTCTCTGATAAGGTGACCGGTGACAGCATCATAGCGCGTCGGGGTAGGGCACGACAGGTGCAGCGCGCAGCGGAAAAGCGGATCAGCGCGGGCTGGCGCAGTGCGCGCGGGCATGCGGGCGACCAGCGGCGTACAGGTCTCGACGAGGGGTCGGGAATGTCGACGATGGTTTTTCATGTAAGCGCCGCTTTGCCTGGGCAAGCGGCAAAGCGCGGGATGACATGCAGGGAGGCGTCAGGACGCGGCCCTGGCGGCCTCCTGCTCCGAGCGCCAGCGCCGGTACACGCGCAGCGCCACATGCGCGTCGTCGGCCGCGTACAGGATCTGCTTGTCGCTCAAACGCGCCAGCGACCAGTTGGTGGTGGTGATCTTCTTGGATTTTTGCAGCTTCTGGCCGAAAAAGCGCGCCACCGCCGTTTTCGCGCCAAGGGTATTGCGTTCGCCCTTGCGCAGCGCGGTCGACAGGTCGAGCACGTTGCGGGCGTCGATGCCGAGTTTGCCTTGCAGGCGCACAATGTCATCCTTCAAACCGAAACCCACCTTCAGGATGGTGGTCGATTCGAGCACGGCCTTGAGCACGCCGATGGCGACCTCGGCCGCCGGCCCGGCGCCGATCTGGAACAGGTAAGCGAGCTCCTCGGTTGCCAGTTGCACCAGGTGCGGGCCGGTCGACTGTTCTCCCTTGAGGAAGGTCGGCTTCGATTCGGTGTCGAAACCGAGCACGTCGGTCGAGCAGAGCGCCGCCAGCGCTGCGGCCGCATCCTGTTCGGAGCGGATCATGCGTACGCTGGCCATCGTGATGCCGTCGTAAGGCGGCAACAGCGCGTCCGGATCGGTCGTCATCGAGGCCGGGATCAACCGTTGCGCGAGAACTTGGAGGCGAGCTGGAGCAGCTTTTCCTGGCGCAGGCGGTTCGCTTCGTCCGCTTGGGCGGCGTCGCGTTCGGCCTTCTTGCGCTCGGCTTCTTTCTTGAAGCGTTGCTGCAAGGTTTCTTTGGCGTGGGTGCGATGGATGTCGCTCACTTCCGCGCCGGCTACGCCGTCGAGGTCGTAGCGGACCGTGGCTTTTTCCATCGCGCGCAGGTAGCGCAGCGATCCGGTATGGATGCCCAGCGCGGCGCGCATGGTCTTGCGGTCCAGGCCGGGAACCCGCGCCAGCAGTTGCTTGTCGATGCCGATCGCCAGGGGAAGGCAGTCGCGAAAGGCGGGGAACTGTTGTTGCAATTGCTTGAGCAGGGAGCGCGCGCTTTGCGCGGGGGCTGGAGCAGGAGCAGGGGCTGGAGCGGGTGCGGTGACGGGAACGTCCGCGGACTCGGCGGCAAGACTAGTTGTATTCATTGACTTCATTGTAAGAGCTGGAACCGGAAGGATAGCATGCGGCCATAGGCGCGTGCGTGGATTTTATTCGCTGTTGGGCATTGCGCGCATGCGCGGAAGGCCGGGAAATCGTGTATGATGCTCCTCTTGCCCTGCGCGCGGGTTGACGAAGCGCAGAAGGTTCAGTCAGCAGGTAGAGGGCGTCCCGGCACCGGCGGTTATCAGCCAGGATTATATCTTTGGCTTATATCTGGTATTCGATATATCAATTATCGCAATATCTCGCCATGGTGCATAATGGTGATTGTCTCTTCTATTGTTCATCTGAAAATAGATTCAAGCCCGTTTTGCCACGGGCTTTTTTTCGTTCCGCCATGCACAGCGCCATTTTGATCATAGCATACGCACCACAGCACCCCCGCACGGGGTACGCCCACCAGGGCCATCGATGCATCCGGTCGTGCTTGCAATTCGGCTACATCGCCCTTAGCTAGGGCCATCCTGATACACGTTCCATCGAGCGCGGTACGCCGAGCTCGGGTGGATTATTGACTGGAGTTTTAATGAAGAACACCGCGAAGACCTTAACCCTGACCGCCACCAAAGCGCCGCGCAAGAGCAGTGCCCAACTGGCCGTACCGAAAACCGCAACCTCCTACTTCCTCGAAACGGAAGCGGCGGCCAAGGTCACGGTGGTCAAGAAGGGTTCGCGCCTGGCCGCGGTGATGGCCGCGGCCGATCCGGTCGAGGTGGGTGCGCCTGCAGAGACCATCGAGCACGCGCTCCAGGAATCGGTCGCCGCCGAGACCATGCTGGCGTCCGCGCCGGCCGCCGACGGCGCCGCCGTGCCGGTGGTGGTGCGCAAGCGCTCCAAACTGGCCGTGCGTCCCGACCTGGCCGCCGGGGTCGATGCCGACCTGGTGCCGGGCATGAAAGTGGCGCCCAAGGCGCGCACCGCGGTCAAGCGGATGGACCCGGAGCCGACCATGATCCAGACCGCCGGCCAGGCGGTCAGCCAGACCACGGACGCGGCCGCGCTGGCCGCGATCGATACCTCCGGCTACCTGCTGCCGTCGGTCAAGGTACCGGGCCGCCGTGGCCGCAAGCCGAGCGAATTCACGCCCGAAAACGACGAAGTCGCCGCGCTCAACGCGGTCGAGCGTGCCGAACTGAAAGCGGTCTCGAAAGCCAAGGAACGCAAGGCCAAGGGTGGCGTGAACGGCATGCTGGCCGCCGATCCGAAAGCCTCGGAAGCCGATATGGAGCGGCGGCGCCAGCAGATCAAGAACCTGATCAACATGGGCAAGGAGCGCGGCTACCTGACCTACGCCGAAATCAACGATCAACTGCCGGAAAACATCATCGATCCGGAAGCGGTCGAAGGCATCATCGCCACTTTCAACGACATGGGCATCGCGGTCTACGAGCGCGCGCCGGACGCTGAAATGATGCTGCTGACCGACACGGTCGCCACCGCCACCAGCGACGACGAAGTCGAAGCGGCTGCGGCCACGGCGCTGTCGACGGTCGATTCCGACTTCGGCCGCACCACCGATCCGGTCCGCATGTACATGCGCGAAATGGGCGCGGTCGCGCTGCTTACGCGCGAAGGCGAGATCGAAATCGCCAAGCGCATCGAGGGCGGCCTGAAAGACATGGTCCAGGCCATTTCGGCCTGCCCGACCACGATCGCCGAAATCATCGCGCTGGCGCACAAGATCGCCAACGACGACCTCAAGGTCGACGAAGTGGTGGACGGTTTTGTCGATCACAACGAGAGCTCGGCCCCGGCCGCGCCGGTGGTGCATGCCGCCCCATCGGAAGATGAGGAAGAAGAGGAAGAAGAAGTCGAGGAAGAAGACGGCGACGCGAATGGCGGCGCGGCCGGTTTCTCGGCCGAACAGCTGGTCCAGTTGCGCAGGAACGCACTCGAGAAGTTCAAGATCATCGAAACCGAATTCGACAAGATGGCCAAGGCCTTCGAGAAGGATGGCTACGGCACCAAGAACTACGTCAAGGCGCAGGAAGTCATTTCGAACGAGTTGCTCGGCATCCGTTTCACCGCCAAGGTCGTCGAAAAGTTGTGCGACACCCTGCGCGGCCAGATGGATGAAGTGCGCCATATCGAAAAAGCCGTGCTGGCGATCTGCGTGGACCGCTGCGGCATGCCGCGCGCCCACTTCATCAAGGTATTCCCGGGCAACGAGACCGACCTGGCCTGGGTCGACCGCGAAGTCGACTGCGCCTACCCGTACAGCGTGGTACTGAGCCGTAACGTGCCTGCGATCAAGGAACTGCAACAGCGCATGATCGACCTGCAAGCGCGCGTGGCCTTGCCGCTGGCCGACCTGCGCAAGATCAACAAGCAGATGGCGGCCGGCGAAAAGCGCGCGCGTCACGCCAAGCGCGAGATGACCGTTGCCAACTTGCGCCTGGTGATTTCGATTGCGAAGAAGTACATCAACCGCGGTTTGCAATTCCTCGACCTGATCCAGGAAGGCAATATCGGCCTGTTGAAGGCGGTCGACAAGTTCGAATATCGTCGCGGCTACAAGTTCTCCACGTATGCCACGTGGTGGATCCGCCAGGCGATCACGCGCTCGATCGCGGACATGGCGCGCACCATCCGGGTGCCGGTCCACATGATCGAAACGATCAACAAGATGAACCGGATTTCGCGCCAGATCATGCAGGAAACCGGCAGCGAGCCGGACCTGGCGACCCTGGCCCTGAAGATGGAAATGCCGGAGAACAAGGTTCGCGAGATCATGAAGATCGCCAAAGAGCCGATTTCGATGGAAACCCCGATGGGCGAGGATGGCGATTCGCAACTGGGCGACTTCATCGAAGACAACGCCACCCTGGCGCCGCTGGACGCCGCCTTGCACGCGTCGATGCGCAATGTGATCAAGGAAGTACTCGATTCCTTGACCCCGCGCGAAGCCAAAGTGTTGCGTATGCGCTACGGTGTCGAGATGTCGAACGACCACACGCTGGAAGAAGTGGGCAAGCAGTTCGACGTCACGCGCGAGCGGATTCGCCAGATCGAAGCGAAAGCGATGAGCAAGCTGCGCCAGCCCTCGCGTTCGGACAAGCTCAAGAGCTTCCTGCACAACCATTAAGATGCGCTGTCCGCGCCGGCTTGCGCCCGGCGCGATGGCGAAGAAAGACCGTGTCCACCCCGCCGGGTGCGCACGGTTTTTTTACGTCCGCGCGCCGGCGGCATCGGTGCGCTTGATCGTCCGGCCTCGGCACATTAAATCAATGGCAACAAATGTTCCCTTTGGCATTGTTAAAAATGCTATGCTTGCGGCCTATTGTTTCATGACTGATTGAGGAAAATATGCAGATCACATTCACACGCCGTCCTTCCCGCCGCACCTTGCTGCTCGCGCTCGCGCTGATGGCGTCGCCGGCGGCCGTCCTGGCGGCCAACACCATGGCCACCCCCGACCCCGCGCTGGTGGCGCGCTATCTGGGCGACACCACGGCACGGCACGCGAAACTGGCCGAGTGCAAGAAGAAAGACGATCCGGTCGGCTTCATGAGCGATGTGGCGTGCATGAGCGCAGAGAACGCCCACCGTAAAGCGGCGAGCAACAACCTGGCGTCGACCTGCGACGCGAGCGATACCTTTGTCTACGCCCCCGCGAAGCTGAAGGGAAAAGCGCGCGAAGACTACTTTATTGCAAATACGCCATCGGAGGCGATCCTGAAGAATTGCAATCTGACCAGGGAAAAATGGCTGAGCGACAGTATGAAAAGAACGCCGCGATAATGGAATCGGAGAAAATCAAGACACCCACCTGGTCACCCGAAAAAAATGCGCATCCGGAAAGCCCGGACGCGCAAACAGGGGGTAGTCAATAAACCAGGCCGACCTTGTCGCACCTGCTTTACCGGGGTCCATTGTACATACGTCCACCCGCTTTTCTGTTACATTTTGTGTATTGTTGTATCCGCGCTAATCCTCCAGCGCCGCTTCTGCCTCGCTCTCGAGCGGAATCATCATCGCCAGGGTGGTCCCGCCGCCCGGCCGGCTGTCGATCACCATCTGCCCGCCGAACACATCGACCCGTTCGCGGATCCCGCGCAAGCCGAACGAGGCCACCTTGGCGGCGTCGCCCGGCCCCATGCCCACGCCATTGTCGACGATGGTGATGGTCAGGTATTCCAGGCCGATATCGAGCCCGATCTCGACCCGGGTGGCCTTGGCGTGCCGCAAGATATTGAGCAGGCACTCCTGGATGATGCGGAAAATGACGTCGGTGTGGTGGCTGTCCGGCAGCGCTCCTTCACCCTCGAGCACGGTGAGCGAGGTGGCGATGCCGCTGCGCCTTTCGAACTGTTGCACCAGCCACTCGGCGGCCGCCGGCAAGCCCAGTTCCAGGGTGCTCGGATGCAGGTCGTTCATGATCGCGCGCACCGAGCGGATGGTCAGGTCGATGGTGTCGAGCACATCGCCCACCTTGCGCTTGAGCAGCGGATGGCGCAGGCTGGCGCGCGCGTGCAGCATTTCCACGTCGATCTTGAGCGCCATCAGGTTCTGGCCCAGCTCGTCATGGATGCCCTTGGCGATGCGCTTGCGCTCGTCTTCCTTGATCGTTTCCAGATGGGAGCTCAACTGGCGCAGCTCGCGGAACGATTCGGCCAGCGCATTCTCGGCCATCTGGCGCTCGGCCACTTCGATGCGCAGCCGGGCGTTGCTGCGCTCGAGCTCGGCCGTGCGCATGCGGATGCGCACTTCCAGGCCGATCTGCACCGCCGCCAGTTCCAGCTCGGCCGCCTTGCGCCCGGTGATATCGGTCAGCATCAGCAAGGTGCCGGCGGCCATGCCATCGTCGCCCAGCATCGGCCGCCCGCTCACGATGGCCCAGCCGATGCTGCCGTCCAGCCGGCGGTACGACAGGTCGTGGGTGCAGCCGACATGGGCGGCGTCGGCGCTGGTCATCTCGTCGAGGTCGCGGGGTGGATTGTCGCCCAGAAACTCTTGCATCGGACGCCCCAGCAGGGTGCCGGGGGTGGCGCCGAACATCTGGGCCACGCGGGCGTTGGCGAAGGTGGTGCGGGCCGCGCCATCGAGCGTCCAGACGCCTTCGTGGGCGGTGTCGATGAAGTGCCGGTAGCGGCTCTGGGCATGGTTGCGCGCGATGGCCAGCGCGCGGATGCGCAGGCTGGACACGAGTGCGGCGCCGCACAGCGCAATGACGAGGGAGAACAACCAGCGCGGCACCGCGTGGGCGTCGCCCAGGGCGATCAAGGCCACCAGCGAGGCCAGCACCAGGACGATGGCGGCTACGGTCAGGCAAAGCGACTCCACGCTCCACGTTTTCATGCGCACACCCCTCGTGTTTCAGACAGGTTGTTGGTCAGTTCATTCTATGCCAACTTGTTGAGGCCGGTGCAATTTGTACAGGACAACGAATCGCCCGTATGCCGCGTGCATGTCGTGTTGGAAAATTGATTCAATGCGCGCCGTGCGCCGCGGCGCAGGGTGTACGCGGACAAAAAACGACCATCCGGCGCCAGGCTGGCGGCGGATGGTCGAGGGGGCAAGCGGGCGGCGCGCGCCGCGCGCCGGGCCTTAGCCCGTGTTGCGCAGGCCGGCGGCCACGCCGTTGATCGACAGGTGGATGCCGCGGTGGACCCGCTCGTCGACCTTGCCCGGTTCGCCCGACAGCGCGCGGTGGCGGTGGATCAGCTCGACCTGCAAGTGGTTCAGCGGATCGAGGTAGGCGAAGCGGTTCTGGATCGAGCGCGCCAGCAGCGGATTGCCAGCCAGGCGTTCATGCGCGCCGGTGATCATCTCCAGGCAGCGCAAGGTGGTGCCGTGTTCGGCCGCGATGCGCTTGAAGATGCGCTCGCGCAGTTCGACGTCGGCCACCAGCCCGGCGTAGCGCGAGGCGATCGCCAGGTCGGTCTTGGCCAGCACCATGTCCATGTTCGAGAGCAGGGTGGCAAAGAACGGCCATTCCTTGAACATGGCTTGCAGGGTCGCGATTTTTTCGTCGCGCTCGCCTTCCTCGACCCATTGCGTGATGGCCGAGCCGAAGCCGTACCAGCCCGGCAGCAGCAGGCGGCACTGGCCCCACGAGAAGCCCCACGGAATGGCGCGCAAGTCTTCGATGCGCTTGGTCGACTTGCGCGAGGCCGGACGCGAACCGAGATTGAGTTCGGCGATTTCGGCGATCGGCGTGGCCGAGAAAAAGTAATCGGTGAAGCCCGGCGTTTCGTAGACCAGGTTGCGGTAAGCCTTGTAGGCGCGCGCGGACAGGTCGGCCATGATGGCTTCGAAGCGGCCCAGCTGCTGCGCCTTGGCGCCTTCGGCCGCATGCGGCATCAGGCTCGCCTCTAACGTGGCGGCGACCAGCAGTTCCAGGTTGCGGCGGCCGATTTCGGCGTTCGAGAACTTGGAGGCGATGATTTCGCCCTGTTCGGTCAGGCGGATCTGGCCATTGACGGTGCCCGGCGGCTGCGCCAGGATCGCTTCGTACGACGGTCCGCCGCCACGGCCGACCGTGCCGCCCCGGCCATGGAACAGGCGCAGCTTGACACCGGCATCAAGGAATACCTTGACCAGGTGGATTTCGGCCTTGTACAGCTCCCAGTTGGAGGTGAGGAAGCCGCCATCCTTGTTCGAGTCCGAGTAGCCGAGCATGACTTCCTGGAGCTGGCCCTGGTGCGCGATCAGTTCCTTGACCAGGGGCAGCGCCATCCACTCGTTCATGATGCCGGCCGCGCGCTGCAGGTCGGGAATGGTCTCAAAAAGAGGAATGACCATGGCGTCGAGCTGCTTGTCGCGCGCGCGCAGCAGGCCCGTTTCTTTTTGCAGCAGCAGCACTTCGAGCAGGTCGGACACGGTCTCGGTGTGCGAGATGATGTAGTTGCGGATCGCGCGCTTGCCGTAGCGCTGGCGGATATCTTTCGCCGCGCGCAGGATCGCCAGTTCGGACGCGGTTTCCTCGCTCAAGTCGGCGTACGGCGAATACAGGAGGCGCGCTTGCGCCAGCTCGGCCAGCAGCAGTTGCACCTTTTGTTCTTCGGTCAGCCTGGTGTAGTCGGCTTCGACGCCGGCCCCGGCGAACAGTTCGGCCAGCACCCGTTCGTGTACGTCCGAGGTCTGGCGCATGTCGAGCGAGGCCAGATGGAATCCGAAGATGGCGGCGGCGCGCTGCACCGTGGCCAGGCGCGGCTTGACCAGCAGTTGGCCGTGATGGGCGCGCAGCGAATCGGCCAGCACGTCCAGGTCGGCGCAGAATCCGGCGGCGTCAAGATACGGCGCGGCGTGCCCGACTTCCTTGCGCAAGATGTTGGTCGCGCCCAGCGCACGGGCGGTGGCGGCCAGGCGCGCGTAGATGCCGATCAGGGCGCGCCGGTACGGCTCGTCGCTGCGGTGCGGCGACTGGTCGGGCGAGGCGTCGGCCAGCGCTTGCAGGGCGTCGCTGGCGCCGACCATCAGGGTCGAAATCGACAGCTCGGCGCCGAGCGCGTGTACTTCGTCGAGATAGAAGTCGAGGATGGTGGTGGCCTGGCGCACTAGCGCGTGCTGCATGGTGCCGGCATTGACGTTCGGGTTGCCATCGCGGTCGCCGCCGATCCAGCTGCCCATCTGCACGTAGGAGTTGTCGGTGAGCGCCGCGTCGGCGCCCGGATAGTGGGCGGCGATTTCTTCTTCGATGTCGTCGTACAGGCCGGGCAGCTCGCGCAGGAAGGTGATGCGGTAGTAGGACAGGGCGTTGTCGATTTCGTCGGCCACGGTCAGCTTGGAGTAGCGCAGCATGCGCGTCTGCCAGAGCGTGGCGATGCGCGCGTGCAGCAGCGCCATGTTGGCCACCCGTTCGCGCGGCGTGAGCGGCAGGTCGCGTTCGGCCAAGAGGCGCGCGATGTCGTGCTCGGCGTCGAGAATGCTCTTGCGCTGCACTTCGGTCGGGTGGGCCGTGAGGACCGGGGCGATCAGGGCGTCGCCGAAAAAGGTGCGCACCGTGTCGCTGGCCACGCCGGCGGCTTTCAGCTTGGACAGCGCGAAGCTCACGCTGCCCTGTTGCGGCGCCGAGCCGGCCAACAGGTGGGCGCGGCGGCGGCGGATGTGGTGCTGGTCCTCGGCGATGTTGGCCAGGTGCGAAAAATACGAAAACGCGCGCACCACCGAAATGGTTTGCTCGCGCGTGAGCTTGTGCAGCAGGGCGGTCAGGTCCTGGCCGGCCTGGGCGTCGTCCTCGCGCCGGAAGCGCACCGCCGTCTGGCGGATGGTCTCGACGACATCGAACACGGCTTCGCCTTCCTGGTCGCGCAGCACGTCGCCGAGCAGGCGGCCGAGCAGGCGGATATCTTCTTTCAGCGGGGCGTCCTTGTCGAGGAGGGGAGGGTTTTCTTGTGCAGCGGATGAATTTACCATGTTGGACCACAGAGTTAAAGTTGGTGCAAAGGCTTCTGGCCAGGTTCTGCAAAGGGGACGCATGATAAAATTTGTGATCTTATGCATGTGCCGATGACTGCCATAACCGGTTTGAGGTTTTACGACAGTGAAAGAATCCGTTTTGAAAGCAACTGAATTGACTGGTACGCCTTCGCGTCCGCAGCAGCCCTCCAAGCTCATTATCGCTTCGCGTGAAAGCCGTCTTGCCATGTGGCAGGCCGAGCATGTTCGCGCGCAATTATCTTTATTATATCCGCAGTGCAGCATCGAGATTCTGGGAATGACCACCCGCGGCGATCAGATCCTGGACCGTACTTTATCAAAGGTCGGCGGCAAGGGCCTGTTCGTCAAGGAACTCGAGGTGGCCATGGCCGAAGGACGCGCCGACCTGGCCGTGCATTCGCTCAAGGACGTGCCGATGGACTTGCCGGAAGGGTTCGAACTGGCCGCCGTGCTGGAACGGGAAGACCCGCGCGACGCCTTCGTGTCGAACGACTTCGCCAGCCTGGACGAACTGCCGCCGGGCGCGGTGGTGGGCACCAGCAGCCTGCGCCGGCAGTCGCTGATCGCGGCGCGTTACCCGCAGCTGGTGATCAAGCCGCTGCGCGGCAACCTCGATACGCGCCTGGGCAAGCTCGATCGCGGCGAGTATGCCGCCATCATCCTGGCCGCCGCCGGGCTCAAGCGCCTGGGGCTGCCGCAGCGGATCCGCTCGCTGATGGACCCGGCGCACTCGCTGCCGGCGGCCGGCCAGGGCGCGATGGCGATCGAAATCGTCTCCGGCCGCACCAATGGCATCGACCTGCGCGACGTGCTCGCGCCCCTGAACCACGTGCCGACGGCGCAGCGGGTGGCGGCCGAGCGCAAGGTGTCGAAGGTATTCGGCGGCAGTTGCCAGATTCCGCTGGCGGCCTTCGCCACCATCGAGGGCGACGTGATGCACTTGCGCGCCATGGTGGCCACGCCGGACGGCAAGCGCAGCGCGCACGCCGAACTGCGCGGCCCGGCCGACGATCCGGAACTGCTCGGCCAGCAAGTGTCGGACTTGCTCGACACCCAGGACGCGCGCGCCATCCTGGCCGAGTGCAAGGCCGATGCCGCCGTGGCGGACGCCGCCGCCGCCGCGCCCGCCATCCCCAGCGCGCCCGCAGCCGATGCCTGATCCTGTCATCATCACCCGTCCGCTGGCGCAAGCCGGCGCGCTGGCCGAGCAGGTGAGGGCGCTCGGGCGCGAGGCGGTGCTGCTGCCGCTGCTCGATATTGCGGCGCTGGACGACCAGGGGCCGCTCAAGGCGGCGCTGGCCGGCATGCACGACTGTGCCATGGTGGCCTTTGTGTCGCCCAACGCGATCGATGCGGCGTTTGCCCACATTACCGTGTGGCCGACCTGGGTGACGCTGGCCGTGCTGGGCGAAGGCAGCCGCGCGGCGCTGGAGCGGCATGGCATCAACAACAACACGGCGACCATCGTCAGCCCGCGCGACCCGAGCCGCAGCGACTCCGAAAACCTGCTCGAGACGCTCGACCTGGCGGCCCTGGCCGGCCAGAAAGTGCTGATCGTGCGCGGCGAAAGCGGACGCGAGCTGATGGCCGACGGGCTGCGCGCGGCCGGCGTGATGGTCGCCACCGTGCCGGCCTACCGGCGCACCGTGCCGCCTCTGACGGCGGCGCTGGCGCAGCAGTTGCGCACGCTTTTGCAGGTTGACAACGACTGGATCATCACCAGTTCCGAAGCCCTGCGCGGGTTGGTGGCGCTGGTGGCGCAGATCGGCGACCCGGCCCTTGTGGGGAAAATGCAACAACAGCACCTGATCGTGCCGCATGCCCGTATTGCCGAGACGGCAAGCGGGCTGGGCCTGACCAGCTTGACGCTGTGCGGATCAGGCGACGAACGTTTGCTTGCCGCGTTACAATCACGAGCATGAACGAATTGCCTACATTACCTGAACACAACGCAGCGCCCGGCGCCGCACCCCAGCCAGCTCCCGCGGACCAGTACAGCGCGCCGCCTGCGCGCGCACGCGCGGGCGGTGAGAGCATGAGCGACATCTTGCAGCGCCCGATGACGGTGGTGGTGATCCTGCTGGCCCTGCTGCTGGCCGCGCACGCCTGGTCGACGCGCAGCAATCTGCTCAAGCTGCGCATGGAAATGGCCAACCGCCTGCAAAAGGGCGATGTCGTCAATACCGAAACGAGCGTGCTGGCGCGTACCGTGCAAGACCAGACCAAGGACTTGCAGGCCAAGGTGAGCCTGCTCGAAAACCGCCAGGTCGAAGCCCAGAGCCAGCAACTGGCGCTGGAACAGCTGTACCAGGACTTGTCGAAGAACCGCGACGAATGGGCGCTGGCCGAAATCGAACAGGTGCTCTCGACCGCCAGCCAGCAGTTGCAACTGGCCGGCAACGTGCAGGGCGCGCTGATCGCGCTGCAAAACGCCGACCGTTCGCTGTCGCGCTCGGACAAGCCGCAATTCATCACCATCCGGCGCGCGATCGCCGCCGACATCGACAAGCTCAAGGCCTTGCCGGCGCTGGACCTGACCGGCGTGGCGCTGCGCCTCGACAACGTGATTACGCAAGTCAATACGCTGCCGATGCTGGCCGATGAAAAACCGGCGCTGCCGGCCAAGCCGGCCCGGGCCGACAAGCCGGCCGCCGCGCCGCTGGCGCTCAAAGCGGGCGTGGCCGGCGTTGCGGCCCCGCTCGTGGTCAAGGAATCGATGCTCGACAAGGTCCAGGACGTGTGGCAGGGCTGGACTGGCGACATGTGGGATGAAATGCGCCAGCTGATCCGCGTGCGCCGGGTCGACACGCCCGCAGCGCTGATGCTCTCGCCGTCGGAAACCTACTTTGTGCGCGAAAACGTCAAGCTGCGCCTGCTGAACGCGCGCATGGCGCTGCTGGCGCGCAATGAAGTGGCCTTCCGCAACGACCTGGTGGCGGCGCAGGATGCGCTGGCCAAGTATTTCGATACGCGTGCCGGCAGCACCCAGACCGCGCAAGCGCTGCTGCGCCAGGTCCAGGCCAGCAATCTGGCGATCGAGATGCCGTCCCTGTCCGACAGCCTGAACGCGGTGCGCAACTACAAGGCGAAGCCATAACATGCGCCTTCTTCTCTGGTTAGTCGCGCTGATGGCAGCGGCCATCGGCATTGCCGTGACGGCACGCTTTAATCCTGGCAACGTGGTGTTTTTCTACCCGCCGCACCGGATCGACATGTCGCTCAATTTCTTCGTGGTGGTCGTGGCGCTGCTGTTTTTGGTCGTGTACGCGCTGCTGCGCGCGGCCCGCGCCACCTTCGGCATGCCGGCCCGCGTGGCCGCCTACCGCAAGAGCAAACGCGAACGCGATGGCAACAAGGGCTTGCGCGACGCGCTCAAGGCCCTGTTCGAAGGGCGCTTCGGGCATGCCGAAAAAGCCGCCATGCGCGCCGCCGAACTGCCCGAAAACGCCGGCATCGCCGCCCTGATCGGCGCCCGCGCGGCGCACCGCATGCGCCAGGGTGCGCGGCGCGACCGCTGGCTGGCCGGGGTGGTACACGACAATGCGCTGAAAACCGCGCGCCTGATGACCATGACCGAACTGCTGGTGGACGACCACCAGCCGCAGGCGGCGCTCGACGCCGTGGCCGAACTGAACGCCAGCGGCACGCGCCACATCCACGCGCTGCAATGGTCGATGAAGGCGCACCAGCAAGCGAAAAACTGGCCCGAAGTGCTGCGCCTGGTGCGTTCGCTCGACAAGCACAAGGCGCTGCATCCGGCCTTGTCGGCGCGCCTGCGCGAGCTGGCGTACGACGCCTTGCTGTCGGACAGTTCGCACGACGCCGAATCGATCCTGCGCGTGTGGGCGAGCGTGCCGACGGCCGACCGGGTCAAGCCGTACGTGGCGGCGCGGGCGGCGGCGGCCTTGAATGCGCGCGGCTTGCACGACGAAGCGCGCGCCAGCGCCGAAGAAGCGCTGCGCGCCGACTGGGACGAGCGCGTGGTGCGGGCCTACCGCGAGTCCGCGGCGCAGGCCGGTTCGCCCGCCTTGCTGGCCCAGATCGAGCATTGCGAAACGTGGATGAAACAGCGTCCGACCGACGCCGAGCTGGCGCTGACGCTCGGTTCGCTGTGCCTGAAACAGAAACTGTGGGGCAAGGCGCAGCGTTACCTGGAACAGGCTTTGTCGGACGCGACCGAGCCGCGCATGGTGCGCGAGGCGCACCTGAAACTGGCGCAGATGCATGAAGCGCTGGGGCAGCGGGACGAGGCGAATGCGCACTTCAGGCAGTGTGCGCTGGCGAGTATTTTGTAGGCAGCTCCCCTGGCTAAAGGCATTTTGATTAGTTGTTAACCTCAACCGTCGTCCCCGCCTTCGCGGGGACGACGGTTGAGGTTAACAGTATCAGTAAGAGCGACGATATTTCAACCGTCAGCCAATTTTCAGGGCCTCCCCAGCTCATTGATCCACATCGCACAGGTTTCACCGCTTGCTGCAATGCACAAGCCTGCGTGAAATATCGTTATAATGTCGGCCACTGACCCCCTCCGCAATCTAAGGATATCCCATGAGTTTGAATAAAGTCTCCTCCGGCCGCGACGTGCCGAACGATTTCAACGTGATCATCGAAATCCCGATGAATGCCGATCCGATCAAGTACGAAGTGGACAAGGAATCGGGCGCGATTTTCGTCGACCGCTTCATGGGCACCGCCATGCACTACCCGTGCAACTACGGCTACGTGCCGAACACCATCGCCGATGACGGCGACCCGTGCGACGTGCTGGTCATCACCCCATTCCCGCTCATTCCTGGCGTCGTGGTCCGTTGCCGCGCCATCGGCGTGCTGAAAATGACCGACGAAGCCGGCGGCGACGCCAAAGTGCTGGCCGTTCCGGTCGACAAGATCTTGCCGATCTACAAGCACTGGCAGAAACCGGAAGACATGAATGAGCTGCGCCTGCAGCAGATCCAGCACTTCTTCGAGCACTACAAAGACCTGGAGCCAGGCAAGTGGGTCAAGATCGAAGGCTGGGGCGGTCCTGACGATGCCAAGGCGGAAATCATGAACGGCATCGCCGCCTACGATAAAGACAAAGCCGACAAGGCGTAAGCCAGCCACCGCCGCTGCCAGCGGCGGTATCAGACGGTCGACAACGCGCTCCCCAGGGAGCGCGTTGTGCGTTTACAGCGCCGTGTTACCAACCGATATCTTGCAACAAGGGATAGGTCAGGTCATGCGGCGGAACCACATCGTGCAGCAGGTCGGCGTTGATGGCCGGCTCCATCAGCTGGTTTGGCTTGGTATCGACCGAGTAGTGCGACACCGACGAGCCCGGCGAGTATTCTTCGGGACTGTACATGCGCACGCGCCGCACCGAGTCGGTGCCCGACAGTTTGTCGGGATCGACGCCCAGGCTGGCGATCACGCCGGACGAGGTGCGCGAGCGCCGGTACATGGCCGACTTGAGCTGCTCGCCGGTGGCCCTGTCGATGCGTACCGCCGGAATGCGCACGGCCGGGTCGCTGCCGCCGAGCGGGCTGGCCGGGTCGCCCGTGTTTTCCATCACCACCATGCCGCGCGCGCCCGCGTTCTGCACGATGCGCGCCTTGGTCACGAAGGGACAGGCGCCCCGGTCGACCAGGGCAATATTGCCCCGGACGGCCATGGCGTTGGCGGCGCTGAGCGGGGTGCAGGCCAGGCCGCTGCCGTTGGCCTGGTCGATCACCGGCATCAGCTCGCCCGTCACGGCGTTTTGCCCCAGTTGCGGGCCGAACGAGGCGTCGCCCATCGGGTGCTCGCCGCCGGCCGTGCCCGCCGCCATGCCGCTGATGAGCAGTTGGGGTTTGGACGCGAGGACGCGCGCGGCCGCCTTGTAGACGCGCTCGCCGTTCCAGGACAGGGTGGCGCCGCCGATGGCCGACAGGCGCCGTTCTTCATCCTTCATGTTGATCCAGGTTTTGTTGTTGCGGATGTCGACCAGGAAATGATCCCAGACCGATGGCGTGCCGAGGAAAAACTCGCCGGTGCTCTCGTCGGTGAAGTTCTGGAATCCCAGTCCATGCCCCATTTCGTGCAGCAAGACGGCGACCAGGTCGATCTGCTCGCCCGCCTTGCGGTCCAGCCCGAGGTAAAAGCCGGAACCGGGCAGGCAGTCGGGGAACAGCCCGAGGCGCGAATTGAAGCGCGCGCGGATGTGCGCCTGGCCCGGCGAGGCCATGTCATGGCCCGCCAGCTTGCTGGCCAGCGCACCCGGATACCAGGTGTTGGCCATGGGCGCCTTGGGGAAGTCGGAAAACACTTCGGTCGCGCCGGCCGAGCCGAGCACCGCGCCGTCGGCGTTGCATTCGAGCGGCTCGAAGGAGGCGGCCACCCTGATCGGCACCGGGCTGTTCAGGGTGCGCCCCCAGATGTCGGCCGCGTGCTGGAAGGCGATCAGGCGTTGCGCGCCGAGCGTGCGCCCGCTGTTGCCGCCGACCGGATCGAGCGGGGTGGGATCGTTGAAGCCGACGTTGGGCGCGTTGCCGTTGACGATGGTGATGGTGGTGGCGGCCTGCGCGCCGCCGAAGGCGCAGCAGGCGAGGGCGAGGGCGGCCTGCCGCAGGTGGGCGCGCTTATTGCTCATTCTGGTGCTCCCCGGCCGGCGTGGCGGCATCGTGATGGGCGCCATGCAGGGCGTCGCTTGCGCCTTCCACGCAGCGCTGGACCAGCTTGCCGTCCGGCGCGCGCGCGGCCACCGAATACACCACGCCGCGCTGGCCGAGCGGCGCGCTGCGGGTGCCGTCGGCGCGCACGCTGACCTGCGGCTGCGGGAGCGCAACCTGCGGCTGCGGCAGCTTGCCGCGCATGGCGCGCAGTTCGGCGGCGGTGGCCGGACGCAGTTGTCCGGTTTGCTTGTCGCGCACCACGGCCATGCCGGCGGATTGCTCTGCCGCCACGGCAGCCGTCGAGAGGACGGCCAGCGCGCAGCAGCTGATCAGGGTTTTACTCAACATATCGGGATTCTCCTGGATGAGGTCACATTAGCTGCCTGCGGCGAAGCAATACCAGACTGCCCAAGCCGGCCAGCAGCATCAGGTAGGCGCCCGGTTCGGGCACCGTAGTAACTATGACCGCGTCGAGGCCAATATAGTTCGCCGCCGAAGCGTCTCCGATGTAACGAAATGCGAATCGGCCCTGGCCGTTGTAGTCGACGCTGGAAATAACTTGCTGCCAGGCAGTGGGGTAGTCCGAGATGCCGCCCAGCACGCCGAGCACGGTGTCGAAACCGGCGGTGCCGCTGCCGTTGCCGGGGGAAAAGCGCACTTCGAGCGTGTCGCCGAAGCCGGAGGCGCTGGCCGAGCGCGTAAAAAACGCGAGCTCGCTGGGGCCGAGCAGGGTCACGACCGGCGTGATCAGCCAGTTGTCGATGCTGCCCATGCCGTTTTGCGCGCTCAGGAAATTGGCGGCGGCATACGACGACGCCGGGCCGGACGGGGCGGGGAAGATGCCCCCGTTGCCCTGCGACCAGGCCAGGCCCGGCGGCACGCTGTTGTTGATCAGTTGCCAGTTGCTGAGGGCGCCGACGTCGTTGAAGTTTTCGTTGAGGACGACGATCGGATCGGCGGCGTGCGAGACGGCGGGCAGCGCGGCGGCTACGGCGATGGCCGCCGTGGCAATCAGGTGTTGATGGAGTTTCATGGTCGTTCTTTCAGCAGTTGCCAGAAGGATGGCACTTCCACTCGCGCTGGCAGGCGCGAGGCCACGGTAGACTCATCATAGGAGTGGAGGTGGCGCCAGCATTGATGTGCGCTTAATGAACAGACGGGGTTTTCGGGCTGATCCGGGGTACTTCGATGAACAAGCGCGACGAAGCTTGATGGAGCGCGCAGGGAGACGAAAAAGAGGGACAAAAAAAGCGTCCCTGCCAGCCCAGGGACGCCAAGGAGAGAGCGGGACGATCAGTTGGCGGCGGTTCGCGCGGCAATCTTTCGCAAGCGCAGTTTGCCGACGATGCCGATCGGGAAAAAGTAGATCGACAGCACGAACAGCACGCCGAGCCACAGCATCCAGCGGTCCGGATGCAGGGCCTGGGCCAGCAGCGGCACGCCCTCGAGCGCGGCCGAGCCTTGCGCCATCAGCGCCTTGAGGTAGTTCTGGGCCAGGATGAACAGGGTGGCGCCGACCACCGCGCCGTACATGGTGCCCATGCCGCCGATGACGACGATCAGCAGGATGTCGGTCATGACTTCGAAGCCGAGCATGGTTTTGGGGCCGACGTAACGCAGCCACAGGGCCATCAGCGCGCCGGCCAGGGCCGCCACCAGGGCCGCCAGCACATTCGCCCAGATCCGGTACAGCACGGTGCGGTAGCCGAGCGCCTCGGCGCGGAACTCGTTCTCGCGGATCGCTTGCAGCACCCGCCCGAACGGCGAGTTGACCACGCGCAGCAGGAACAGGAACAGCAGCAGGCAACCGCCGAACACGATGTAGTACGTGATCAGCTTGCCGTCGATGGCGCGCCCGAACAGCTCGGCCTCGAACAGGCGAAAGCCCGGCGTGAGCCATTCCGGCACGCCGAAGGTCTTGCCGTCTTCGCCGCCGGTCAGGTCGGACAGTTGCGAGGCCAGCACGGCGAACGAGGCCGCCACCGCCAGGGTGATCATGGCGTAGAAAATGGCGCGCACGCGCAGCGCGAACAGGCCCACCACCAGGGCCAGCGCCAGGGTCAGCAAGAGGGCCAGCGCGACCCCGCCCAGCAGCGCGCCCCAGCCCGGCTCGCCGTGCGACAGTCCCAGCCCGACGCCGTAGGCGCCGATGCCGAAGAACATGGTGTGGGCGAAGGACACGATCCCGGTGTAACCGAGCAGCAAGTCGTAGGAAGCCACCAGCACGATGTAGACGCAGATGGTGGCGGCGGTGTTGAGGGGGCGCGCGCCGCTGGTGATGAAGGGCGCCAGCGCCAGCCCCAGCAGGATCAGCAGCAGGGTGGCGGACAAGGCCCGGCTGCGCGGCAAGTCGCCCGAGAGCAATTGATTGAGCATCGTGTGTCCTTAGCGGCGCAGTGTGGAATACAGGCCGGCCGGGCGCCACAGCAGGATGGCGATCATCAGGGCGATGTTCGACACCAGCGCGAACTTGGGCAGCAGGAAGCCGGCATAGTTGGCCACCAGGGCCATCAGGAGCGCGCCGATGAAGCAGCCGCCGACCGAGCCGAGCCCGCCGATGATGACGACGATAAAGATCATCACCATCATGTCGCCGCCCATGGCCGCGTTCAGGGTTTCCTTGTACAAGCCCCACAGCACGCCGCCCAGGCCGGCCAGCGCCGAGCCGGCGGCGAACACGGCCACGAACAGGCGGCGGATGCGGTAGCCGAGGGCTTCGACCATCTCGCGGTTGTCGACCCCGGCGCGGATCAAGAGGCCGATCTTGGTGCGGTTGAGCACCAGGAACATGGCGACGAACACCACCAGCCCGATCACGACCGCCACCAGGCGGTATTTTTCGACCGCCGCGTCGCCCAGCAGCAGCGCGCCGCGCAGGCTGGCCGGCAGCGGCAGGGGAATCTGCTCGGCGCCCCAGATCACGCCGATCAGTTGCTCGGCCACGATCATGCCGCCCATGGTGATCAGGATCTGCTTGAGATGCTGGCCGTACACGGGTGCGATGATGATGCGCTCGAAGGCCCAGCCGAGCAGCGCGGTGGCCAGCATGGCGAGCGCGATCGCCAGCCCGAGTACGCCCAGGTTGAGCGCCAGGGAATCGATCTCAAGCCAGTCGCGCATGGGAATGAGGACCATGGTGGCGGCGTAGGCGCCGACCGAGACGAAGGCGCCATGGCCGAAGTTGAGCACGTCCATCAGCCCGAACACGAGCGTCAGGCCGCTGGCCATGATGAAGATCATCATGCCCATCGCCAGGCCGGCGATGGTCAGGGTGACCCAGGTGGGAAAGCTGCCCACCAGCGGCAGGGTGAACAGGATCAGCGCCGGCACCAGCAGCAGCGGCGCCAGGTCGCGCTTGGCTGCCGGCAAGGGCGTGTCGTTCGATGCGGGCGGCGCGGCCGGCAGCGCCGTGGCCGCGCTCACTGGAGGCGATTGGGTGGTCACGTGGGTGGTCTCCGGGTTCATTATTGATGTGCGCTCAGTGACAGCCCGAGCAGGCGTTGCTGCAAGCTGTCGTCCTCGACCAGCGCGCGCATGGCGCCGGCGTGGACCACCTTGCCGTCGTCCATCACCGAGACCGTGTCGCCCAGGTGCTTGACGACGCTGAAGTTTTGCTCGACCAGCAAGACGGTGGTGTCGGTTTGCTTCAGTTCGGCGAAGGCGGCGATCAGGCTCTGGATGATGGCCGGGGCCAGGCCCTTGGTCGGCTCGTCGATCAGCAGCAGCTTGCGCGGTTCGACCATGGCGCGCGCGATCGCCACCATCTGTTTTTGCCCGCCAGACAAATTGCCGGCCGGGTAGTGCCAGAATTTGCGCAAGGCGGGAAAGAAGCCGAAGATCCATTCCACGCGCGCTTCCTGGAGCGGCCCGTTGCGCGCGGCCAGGTACAGGTTTTCGCGCACGGTCAGCTCGGAAAACACGGCCATCGATTCGGGCACGTAGGCAATGCCGAGCTGGGCGATGTCGGGCGTGGACAGGGCCGCGATGTCGCGCCCCTCGAAACGCACCGTGCCGGCGGACGCTTTCCATAGCCCCATGATGGTGCGCAGGGTGGTGGTCTTGCCGGCCCCGTTGCGGCCCAGCAGCACCGACAGGCCGCCGCGCGGCACCGTCAGCTCGACCCCTTGCAGGATGTGGTACTCGCCGATGTGGGTGTGGACGGCGCTCAGTTGCAGGATCGGATCATGCATGCTCGGGCGTCCCCTCGGGCGTGCCCAGATAGGCTTCCTGGACGATGGCCGAGGCCATCACCTCGGCCGGATTGCCGTCGGCCACCAGGGCGCCGTTGTGCAGCACGATGATGCGGTCGGCCAGCGAGCGCACCACCTCCATCTTGTGTTCGACCAGCAAAATGGTCTTGTTGCGTTCGGCCTTGACCTGGTGGATCAGGTCGAGCACGACCGGCACTTCGTCCACGCTCATGCCGGCGGTCGGCTCGTCGAACATCATCACGCCCGGCTCCAGGGCCAGCAGGATCGCCACTTCCAGCTTGCGCTTGTCGCCGTGCGACAGGGCGGCCACGCGGGTGTCGCGGCGGGCGGCCATGGCGATGCGTTCGAGGTAATAGTCGGCGCGCACGATCAGGTCCTGGTGGCTGGACCAGCGCGTCAGCATCGAGCGCAGGCCGAGGCCGGCGCCGGAGCGGCTTTGCACCGCCAGGCGCACGTTTTCGGCCACCGTCAGGTGGGGGAACAGGTTGGTCAGCTGAAAGGCGCGCCCGATACCGAGCGCCGTGCGCCTGGCGGCGCCGAAGCGGGTGATGTCGGCGCCGTCGAGCAGGACCGTGCCCGAGGTGGCCGGCAACTGGCCCGACATCAGGTTGAAGTAGGTGGTCTTGCCGGCGCCGTTGGGGCCGACGATCACGGTCAGGGTGCCGGGATAGAAATCGGCGCTGACCCGGTCGACCGCCAGGTGCCCGCCGAAGCGGATGCTCAGTTCGCGCGTCGACAGCGACGGCATGGCCGCCGGCGTCATCGCTTGTTCCTCAGCGGGAGCGGCAGCTCGCTGGCCGGGATCTCGCGCACCAGTTCCAGCAAGTCCCACTCGTTCTTCTGGTCTTTCTTGATCTTGAAGTGGTACATCGATTGCAAGGCCTGGTGGTCTTCCTTGCGGAAGCTCATCTTGCCCTTGGGCGTGTCGAACTCCATGCCCTCCATGGCCGCGATCAGCTTTTCGGTGTCGCCCGAGTTCGCTTTGGTCAAGGCCGTGACGACCGCGCTGGCGGCCGCAAAGCCGCCGGCGGTAAACATGTCGGGCGGGCCCTTGTGGCGCTTGCTGTGCTCGGCCACGAACCAGTCGTTCATCTTGTTCTGCGGGAAGCCGTGATAATAATAGATGGTGCCCTGGGTGCCGGCGAAGTTCTTCCAGGTTTTCATGACCGGCAAGATGTTCCCACCGGGCGAGAGGATGATGCCGTAGCGCTCGGGCTTCATGTCGGCCAGCTTGTTCATCGGATTCGGGCCGGCCCAGACAATTTGCAGCACGCGCGGCTCGGGCTTGTTTTTCAGGGCGTCGAAGATGCGCTGGGCTGGCGCCGTGAAGTCGCTGGTGCTTTGCGGCGCATATTGCTCATGCACCACCTGGGCCTTGCTGCCGGTGGCGGCCAGCGCTTCGCGGCCGGCCTTGACCGCATCCTTGCCGAAGGCGTAATCCTGGGCCAGGAAGGCCACGCTGCCGGCCTTGAGCGTGCTGGCGGCGGCCAGCGCATCCTGCATCGAACTGCGCGCGGTGCGGAAGATGTAGCGGTTCCATTTGTCGCCGGTGATGGCGTCGGCCACGGCCGGCTCGATGATCAGGACCTTCTTGTACTCCTGCGCCACCGGCAGCATGGCGATGGCCGAGCCGGACGAGGTGGTGCCGACCGCAATGTCGGCCTTGTCGTCGCCGTAGGCTTCGGCCAGCAGGGTGCGGCCCAGGTCGGGTTTACTCTGGTCATCCTTGACGATCACCTTCAGCTTGCGGCCGTTGATTTCCATCTTGCCGCCGGTGAGGTATTCGAGGCCCATCATGAAGCCGGTTTCGGTTTCCTTGGCGTACGATTCAAGTATCCCGGTCTTGCCCGCGATGAGGGCGATTTTCAGGTCGGCCGCGGCCAGCGCGGACGTTGCCAGGGTGCTCGCGAGGGTGGCCAGGACGGCCGCTGCCAGGGTGTTCGGTTTGTACATCGTGTCTCCTCTTGGGATGGCTGTCTTGTTTTATATGGTGGGCTTGATGCGGGTCAGTCGACCTGCGCCAGGAAGCGTTCGATCGCCTGCCGCGCCGGCGCCTCGGTCAGCATCGGCGCGTGGCCCACGCCGGGCACCTCGGCGTATTGCATGGCTGGCGCGGCGCGCTGCATGTAGCTGGCCTGTTCCGGCTCGACCAGGTCGGACAGGCTGCCGCGCACCAGCAAGGTGGGGCGGTTGCGCGCCAGGCGCCGGAACGCCAGGCGCGCGGTCCACGACGACGGCTTGAGCTTGCCGTTTTGCAGGGGCAGGGCGATGTTCGGGTCGTAGCGCAGCACCAGGTGGCCGGCATCGTTTTCGGAAAAAGCGCGGCGCGCCCACTTGTTCCATTCGCTCATGTCGTTCGATGGAAAGGCCGGCTGGTTGATGTCGCGCATGTACTCGGCCGCCTGTTCCCAACTGAGCATGGTGGCGCCCTTGCCGGCGTAGGTGGCAATGCGCGACAAGCCTTTTTGCGAGATCACCGGGCCGACATCGTTGAGGATGGCGGCGGCGATCAGTTTCAGGCGCCGCAGCGCCAGCGTCATGGTGATGATGCCGCCCATCGAGGTGCCGACGAACACGGCGCGCTCGATGCCCAGGTCGTGCGCCAGCTTGATCACGTCGCCGGCGTAGACGATCGGGTTGTAGTGGGCCGGGTCGGGGTCGCGCGCGGACTGGCCGCGCCCGCGCACGTCGAGCGCCAGCACGCGCCGCCCGAGGCTGGCGATCCACGGCGCCAGCTCGTCGAAGTCGCCCGAGTTGCGCGTGAGCCCGTGGATGCAGATCACGGGCAGGCGCGCGCGAGCGCCGTGGCCCGGGTAGTCGCGCGCGTACAGGGTCAGGCCGTCGTCGCTGAGGTAGCTGACGTCCTGGAATGGCCGGGCCCCGGGCGCTTCGTTGGCGGCCGGGGGGAAGTGGGCGGCGTGGACGCCATCGTGTTCATGCACCTGGACTCCCATGCTCAGAACCGGTATTCGAACGTGGCCGAGACGGTGCGCGGGGCGCCGTAAAAGGCCGTCAGCACGCCCTCCTTGCCGAGGTTGGGGAAGACGTAACCGCCGGTGCGATAGCGCTTGTCGCCCAGGTTCTTGCCGTGCAGGCCGGCGCGGATCCTGTTGTCGCTGCTGGTCCAGGTCAGGCTCAGGTCGTACAGGGTATAGGCTGGCTGGTCGAGCACCGAGACGTATTCGAACTGGCTGGTGTCGTCCTTGTAGGCGGCGCTGGCGCTGATGCTGGCGCTGCCGCCGCGCCCCATCAGCGGCAGGGCAAGGTCGTAGGTGGCGCGCAGGTTGGCCGAGTTCTTCGGCGTGTTCTGGAAGTAGCGCTCGCCGGCCACGTTGACCAGGGCCGGCACCCCGCCGACCAGTTGCGAGGTCAGGAACTGGGTGTATTCGGCGTTGATGTGGCTATACATCCCGGTCACGCTCAGGGCGTCGCTCAATTTTGCGCTGGCCTCGATTTCGGCGCCGCGGATCTTGGCCTTGCCGGCGTTGGTGGTCACCCCGGCGAAACTGTCGGGGCGGCCGTCGTTGTTGGTGTCGACCTCCACCGAGCCGGGAATCTGGACATCCTTGTATTTGCTGTCGAACAGGGCGATGTTGGTCAGGATGCGCTTGTTGTTGTACGACGATTTGAGGCCCAGCTCCAGGGTGTCGATGGTTTCCGGCAGGTAGCCGGCGCGCGCGGTGGCAGCGCTGATTTTGGTGCCGGCCACATTCATGCGCGGGTCGAAGCCGCCGCCCTTGAAGCCGCGCGCCCAGCTGGCGTAAATGTTCTGGTTGGCGGCAGCCTTGTAGGCCATGCCGACTTTCGGGGTGAACTTCTTGTCTTCGCGTTTCAGCTCGCCATGGGTGAAGTCGGTGTCGGTGCGGAACAGTACGGCGTCCGGCTTGCCCAGCGCCGGCGAGCCATTCAGGCCCAGGTAGATCTGGCGCAGGATGGTCGCGTCGCGCTTGTCGACCGTGTAGCGCCCGCCCAGCGAGAAACTCAGCGCATCGTTGACTTTATAGTTGGCGTCGGCGAAGGCGGCCCAGGCCTTGGTGTCGATATCGCCCAAGGTGTAGGTGGAGCTGGGGAAGGCGCCGGCCAGGACGGTGTCGAAGACGTTGAAGGCGTTGGCGTCGATGTAATATACGCCGGCCACGCCCTGGACCTTGTCGCCGGTGTAGGTAAACTGGAATTCCTGGCTGAACTGCTTGTTCTTGTACAGCGCGGGCACTTCGAAGTCGACCACCGACAGCGAGTCGAAATCGATCGGCGCGTACGACTTGTCGCGGCGCGAGGCGGTGACCGACTTGACGCTCAGTTGCGGGTTGATGGTGTATTCCAGCAGCGCCGACCAGCCGTGGGCGCTGACCTCCTGCTCGTGCCCGAGCGCGCGGTTCAGGTTGGCGCGCGTGTCGTACACGTTCTCCAGGATGGGCGCGCCGCTGGTGCGTCCGACCGTGACGCGGTGGCCGTTGCGCGGGCTCGAATCGTCCTGCGTGGCATCGCCCGCCAGGCGGATGAACAGCTGCGGCGTGGGCGTGAATTCGGCCGACAGGCGGCCGGCGCTCATGTCCTTGTCGTAGTTGTGGGCGCCGGTGAACAGGTTGCGCCCGTAACCGTCGCGCTTGAAGCGGGCCACCGAGCCGCCCACGCGCACCGTCTCCGACAAGGGCGTGCTGGCCGTGAGCACCGCTTCGCGCTGGCTGTAGTCGCCCAGGGTGAGGCGCCCGCGAATGTCGGTTTTCGAGCCGAGTTTGCGCGTAACGTACTTGACCGCGCCGCCGATGGTGTTGCGGCCATACAAGGTACCTTGCGGGCCGCGCAGCACTTCGATGCGCTCGACGTCGTAGATGTCGGTCACGGCCGCTTGCGGGCGGGCCAGGTAGATATCGTCGAGGTAGATGCCGACGCCGGCTTCGAAGCCTGCCAGCGGGTCTTGCTGGCCGACCCCGCGGATAAAGGCGGTCAGGGTCGAATTGGTGGCGCGCGAGGCCTTGAGGGTGGTGTTCGGAATCGACAGGGCGAGGGCGGTGATGTCGGGCGTGCCCTGCTTGGAGAGCTGGTCGCCGCCGAAGGCGGTGACCGAGACCGGCACGTCCTGCAGGTTTTCGGGGCGGCGCCGCGCGCTGACGGTGACCACGCCGGCGTCCTGGATGGTCTCGGCGGCGGGAGCGCCCGACTCGGTTTGCGCCTGTGCCGGGCCGATCGCGCCGCCGGACAGGGCCAGCACGGCGCAGGCAATGCGATGTAAGGGAAAGTATCGAACGGTGGTCAAACGCATGATGTTGTCTCCTGAGATTTTTTGGACAATGCGGTAAGCCGGAAGCGAAGCCTTGCAGTGTGCCCCGATTCGAATTTGCGCGAAAGATAACGAAACGCCCAAGCACTGTGCAAAAATGCACAGTGGTGGTTTTTACAACTTATCGTTGTTGCACGAGCAGGTTCCGGCGCGAGTTTGCGTTTTATCAATACACAAAAATCAAAAGATTGCGTGTGCGGTGTGCGCTGGTGCACAATATTCCGCGTGAATATCCGACATTGATCAGATGAATACCTTGCCTGAATGGACAGACCTGCGATTCTTCCTGGAGCTGGCGCGCGCCGGTACCTTGTCGGGTGCGTCGCGCCGGCTGGCGGTCGAACATACGACCGTGGCGCGCCGCATCGACCGGCTTGAAATCCAGCTCGGCACCACCTTGTTCGACCGCAGCCGCGAGGGCTACGAGCTGACCGAATTGGGCCAGGCCCTGCTGCCGCACGCCGAAGCGATGGAGAGCGCGGCGCTGGCGGCCACCGAGCAGTTGGGCGGCACCGAAGTGGCGGCGCACGGCGTGGTGCGGCTCGGCGTGCCGGAAGTGTTCGGGGTGCGGGTGGTGGCGCCGCTGCTGGTCGGGCTGCTGCAGACCCACCCCGACCTGAGCATCGACCTGCTGGTGCTGCCGCGCTTTGCCAACCTGGCCAACCGCGAGGCGGACCTGGGCGTGATGCTCGATCCGCCCAGCACCGGGCGCTACATGATCACGCGGCTGGCGTCGTTCCGTTTCTATTTGTACGCATCGCCCGAATATCTGGCGCGCCATCCGCCGATCCGCGAGCATGCCGACCTGGCGCGCCACGACTTTGTCGACTATGTGCAGGACCGGCTGGCCAGCCGCGAACTCAGTTATCTCAACGAATTGGGGTTCACGCCACGGCGCAGGCTGTGCTGCACCGGGATGACCGCGCAGGTCGAGGCGGCGGCGCTGGGGATGGGGCTGATCATGGCGCCGCCGTACGCGGTGCCGGACGACGGCCGGCTGGTGCCGGTGCTCGACCAGTTTTTCGCCGAGCGCTCGTTCTGGCTGGCCGCGCCGACCGATTTGTACCGCTTGCAGCGGGTCCGGGCAGTGTGGAATTTACTGCGGGAATATTCGGACCGGCAGCCGTCCTTGTTTGTGCATGGGCGGGAGGAGCGGCGCTGACTCGTCGGCAAAAAAGTATGATAAGGTAATACCTATGACTAACTGACGGGAACTGCATGATGACTGCCACTATTGTCCGCCCCATGTCGGTCAAGCTGGACGCGGACACGCGCGCCCGGCTTGAACGCCTGGCAGAGTCGCGTCGCCGAACCCCTCACTGGATGCTGCGCGAGGCCATCGTGCAGTACGTCGTGCGCGAGGAAAAGCGTGAAACTTTTCGCCAGGATACACTCAAGGCGTGGGAGGAGTATCAAGCCACCGGGCTGCATGTCACGGCCGATGAAGCCGATGCGTGGCTGCAGAATCTCGAAGAAGGAAACGACATCGAGCCGCCTGAATGTCACGTCTGATCTGGTCGCCGCGCGCGTTGCGCGACATGCAGCGCGTCTATCGCTTTTTGGCGAGCAAGAATCCCGACGCCGCGAAGCGCGCTGTCCGAGCCATAAGACAAGGGGTAAAGGTATTGGGACATCAACCGCACGTTGGCCGGCCTGCGCAGGACATGGTGGAGGCATACCGGGAATGGGAGATCGACTTCGGCGACAGCGGGTATGTTGTGCGCTACCAGCTCAGGCCCGATAGCGTGGTCATCCTGGCACTGCGTCACCAGAAGGAAGCCGGAGACTGACGGAAGTCGATGGTCCTGCTCCGGGCTGTGCGCGTTCGACACTGCCCCCAATGAACAAGGCCAGGTGTCCCCGGCCTTGCTTGTTATTGCCTGACGCGACAGGCGTTTAGTCGTCCCGCCAGGTTTCTCGATCATCCACAGGCAGCGAAGCGAACCTGGGTCCCCGCCGAAGCCCATCTTGGCGCGGGGGTGATGGGACGTCAGTGGATTACGCCTCCGGATTATCGTCAATCAGCAGCGGCGGCACCAGGATGGTCGGGGCCTGGTCGGCCGGCTGCGCCAGCTTCGGAAACGCGATGTCGGTACCGTCGTCGAGCACCGTCAGCATCGTCGGCACCCGATAGGTCCAGGCCGCGCCTTCCGCCGCCCCTTCCATCGGCGTGCTGGCGTTGAGCAGCTGCACTTCGCGGTTCAGGTCGGCCAGTGCGCGGTCGGCCGGCACCACGGCGATGTCGGCCACGATCCCGGTCTGCAGGTACAGCGCGGCCGCATCCTCATACCCCCTGCGCACCGGCAGGATCACCGACGCAAATCCGGCGTTGAGGAAGGCTGTGAACACGCTGTCGCCCTGTTGCTCGAAGCGCGCAGCGGCCCACTGCTGCGCCCCCTCGCTCCAGAAGTACGGGAAGAAGCTGTAGGTCACCTGATCCCATTCGAAGGCGTACTCGAAGAAGCGCACTTCGCGCGCGGCCTGCTCGAGCCGCTCCGGCGCGATGGCCGGCGCGCTGCCGGTCACGATGGGCGAGGCCGGTGCCCCCTGGCCGCTGCCGCTGCGCACGATTTCGAGCACCGCGCGTTTGAGCTCGGTGCGTTCGATGGTGCGCATCTGTTCTTCGTCCAGCGCCGCATACGGGCCGTTTTCTTCCGTGCGCGCCGCGAGCAGGGCGCGGTGCTGTTTCAGGTCGCTCTCGTACTGGTCCATGATGATCTGGTGGCATTCCAGCTGCCATTTTTCGACCGTCACTTTGGTGCGCCCCCAGACCAGGTAGAAATTGACCGTGAACTGGTCGAGCTGGCCCCAGCCGCTGGCGTTGTAGCTGACCGCGCCGCTGTTGGTGCCGATGGCCTGGGCCGCAATCGGCGTGGCGCCGGCCGGGCTGCTCGAAAACAGCCTGGTGCCGACGCTGGCGCTGATGCCGGACTGCTTGTCTACCCCGTACCACGTCATCGACACGCCGGCCGCCGCCGCCGCATAGCCCTGTTCCAGCGCGCGCGGCGAGTTGAACATGCCGCTCAGGGTCGTCGTTGCGCCGCCGCCGCCCGGATAGCTCAGGCTGGCGTATTCGGTGATGGCGGCCGTCGGTGGCGGCGGCAAGGTCACGTTGAAGCGTTCGGCGATGGCCAGCCAGGTGGCGTCGGTGATCTCGGCGGGGCGCACGATCGGCTTGACCGGGGCCGGGCCGGCATGCCCGCCGAAGCCGGGTTGCTGGGCCAGCAGGTGGCGGAACATGGCCGCCGGCGCCGGCACCATCACCTCATACATGGCGCGCGCCCCATAGGTGAACACTTGCGCCTGATACACCTTGTCGACCCAGCGATACTGGGCGCGGATGGTGGCCGCCGGCGCGCTGTGGCGCACCACGTCGCTTTCGTACACTTCGGCGCTGCGGGTGCGCAAGCGCTGGCGTCCGACCCGCTCGCGCACCAGGGCGACGGCGCGCTCGACGATCTCGCGCGACTGGCGCAGGTCGGCGCCGCGCGACTGCTCGCCGCCGTTCGAGTTGTTCATGAAGGTCGAGGCCTGCGCGTTGACGGTGCCGTAGTTGGAGGTCAGGTTGATGCTGGCGTTGCGGTCTTGCTGCTTGCGCGCGGTCTGGAAGGCGTTCTGGCCCATTTCGAAACGCTCGAATCCGCTTTCTTCTTGCGAGACTTCGGCGTCGGCTTCGTCGTATTTGCCTTCGCTTTCGTCGGCGCGGCTCAGGCGCGAGCGGAAGTGTTCGTGCTCTTCACCTTGCAGGATGTTATGGATGTTGGCCAGCTCGCCTTTTTCGTAGCCCACCAGCACCTGGCGCACCACGCGCAGGTCGGCCACGCCGACCGGACGAATGCCGAACTTCATGCCGGCGGGGGGGGCCGGCTTGGACACCGGTGCGCCGGGAATGAGCCTGGCCAGGTCGGGATTGTCGGCCAGGACGGCTGCGGCGGCCGGGCCGGTGGCGGGCATGGCGGCGGCCGTGGCAACGCCGTCCGCAATGCGATGGCGCACCTCGTCGAGCAGGTCGAAGGTACACTGCTTGGTGGTGGGCACCCTGGCGTCGGCCAGCTCCTGCATCAGGTTGGCGTTGTCGGCGCGGAATTGCTCGTCGATATCAGCGGCGGGCTGGGTGAGGAAAACTTTTTGCAATTCCGACGGGTCGCCGCTGCCGGGCATGCCGGGCGTGCCGGGCGCGTGGGTGCCGCCGGCCGCCATCTGGTCGAGCGCGGCGACGAGGCGCCGTTCCAGCTGGACCAGGGTGTCGATCTGCTTGAGCAGGTCGGCGAGGATCTTGTCCTGTTCGCCGGCGTCGTCGCCGGCCGCGCTTTGCCGGGCGCTTTGCTGCTCACGGCGCAGGCGCATCTGTTCTTCGAACGCGGCCGGCAGGGCGAGGTTGGGATTGAGCGCCGCTTGCACCGATTCCGGCGCCAGGGCGGCCTGGTCGCCGGCCAGGAGTTTTTGCAGCAGGGTGACCTGGCCCAGCAACTGCCGGGCACGCTGCAACTGGGCGCTGCTGGCTTTGCCGGAGGCGATCCCTTGCAGGTAATATTGCCAGAGCGCGGTTTGCAAGGCGGGGACGTCGCCCACCACGTTTTGGGCGATCGGGAACAGGGTCTCGGCGACCAGGGTCAGCTGGCTCTGGCGTGCGGCCTCCAGGTCGGCCGCGATGGCTTCCGGCGTGCGCTTGACCAGCTCGCTCCAGTGCTTGGCCAGGATGTCCAGCTCAGCGGTGAAATCGAGCTCGGCGGCGGTGGCGATCCACGCGGCGACCTGCGATTGGTCCGGCAGTTCGAGCAGTCCCGCTGGCGCCGGCGTCGGGTTGGGCGCCCTGGTTGTGGCGAAGCGAAACAGTTCCTCGGCATTGGCGGTAGCTTGCGTCATGATATCTCCCGGTGATGAAGGTGAAGGGTCATCATCGTCCGGGACGGCGCGCCGGAGTTCCGCCTGCATCAGTGTTAAAACCGACCTGGCTCAACTCGCGGACTGTTTGGAATGTCGCGATGCAAGTGTTATGGGTTTTCCGCTTCCAGCTGGAACAAGGTTTCGACCGGTACATTAAAAGTGGCCGCCAGTTTCAATGCGAGCACCACCGATGGCACCATGTTGCCGGTTTCGATGGCGTTGATGCTCTTGCGGCTGACGTTGATGCGCTCGGCCAGTCCAGCCTGGGTAAGCTCGTGCATGGCGCGCCGGACCTTGAGGGTGTTGCGCAGTACGGGGGCGTCGCTCATGCTTCGGCGCGTCCCAGGTACAGGAACGCGCCAAGGAAAGCGAGGGCGCCGGCGAGCATGCTCAGGCAGGCCATGTGCAGCGTTGTCTGTTGCCCAAGTGTGAAGGCGAGCGGGAGTTGAACCAGCAGCACAACGACAAAGCCAACGCGCACGGCACGGGCGATGCTTTGCTGCCTGAATTCGTCCTGGAACAGCGCATTCCACAGCGATTTGCGCGCGCCGTTGCCGCCTGGGTGATGCTGCTTATGCCGAACCCATGCGCAGAACAGGATGATCGCCAGCGGCACCATCGGCGCGGACCGATCCAGGCGTTCGCTCCATGCGCCGAGCGCGCCGAAGGTCGACGCCAGCACGAGCGCGGTCACGAGCAGCAAGGCGGCAAACATCACTGTCAGCACGCTGCGGCCTTGTCGTGCGCAGTCGTCGATGGTCGGGTTGGTGGCGTGCATGTTTGGCTCCGGATATGGGTTTGCATGAATGAAATGTACCATGAGTCGGACAAAAAGTAAGCTATGAGTGACTTTTTTTGCTGATTCGATCTGCTACCGGGCGCGCCGCATGGTTATACTTTCGCATCGACCCTGCGTACAGGCTAGGTCGCGCCGCTGCCTCGACCTGCCGGAAACGGGGCGCATCACACGGTACTCTGACATTGTTTGAACTGCAAGATTCATGGGGAAAGCTTGTTGACGTGGAGTTTGCTGACATGGATGAAGAAGTAGGTCAGATATTGAAAGCGCTGAGGAGCGGCGAGACGCTCGTTGCGCCTGGTGTCGTGATGGTTGACGTCGACGTTGCCGCCGTGTGCTTTAAGGGCTCGCATTTTCCCGACCTGGTAGCGTCCGGCGTGCGCTTCGAGGACTGCGATTTCACCGGCGCCTCGCTGGAGGGATTGGATGTGAGTAACGGTGAGGTGCGCAACTGTGTGTTCCATTCCGCCAATTTGGTAAAGGCGCAGTTTTCTCACTGCCTTTTTGCACGCGTTGACTTCGCCGGATGCCATCTCGACCGGGCCGAGTTCACCGACGTGGCAATGACGGCGGTGTCATTTGCGCAAGCGAGTCTGGTCGGGGCAACGTTTGACAACTGCGATTTGCGCGGTGTCGACCTTGGCCGGGCTGAACTGAGGGAGACGTACTTTTTTGGCTGTCAGATCGATGCGCGCGTGGCGGCCTTGGCCGGCGTGATAGTGAAAGAAGGGCTGGCCTGAGCGACTTGCACGGGGACGCGGGTGCGCCGTCGTCCCTGTTCTGGAAGCAATCCGTCAGCATCACGTATAAGGAAGGCAATGCCATGAAGCTTGAATTGATGCAATACACCTGCAGCACTGGCGCCCATCAATTTGTTGCGCCGGAAATAGTGAGTGGCAGCTACGGCGATTTCCTCTTTCGCAGCGAGGCAAGCAAGGAAATGAGATTTCTGAACGGCATCGAGGATGCCACCTACAAGACGCAGGGTGGCGCAGCGGCGCCTTGCTGTGTTGCCCGCCGCTAGCAGTACACGCACTGCGTCACGGCGTGCGCCTTGCAAGGCATCCGCTTCTGTTCGCTATAAATCACAATCATGTCTGCACACTTACTTAGCCCGGTCAGGAAACTGAAGCGACATCGTTCCGCCGCGCAGACTTCTGTGGATGCACTGTCGCTTCGTCGTTTTACCGCAATGGCGCCGATCCGTCGCCAGGCGTGCCGAGCGCCTCGGCGGCGTCCACCCGGGTGACAGCGGCGACCGGCGCCACCGGCTTGGCCTTGGGTGGCTGCATCTCGGGCCTGCCGTTCTGGGCCGCAAACGGACCGGTATTGACGTTGTAGGCGGCGATGGCGGCGGCAATGGCCGGGTCGCGCGCGGCCAGCTGGGCCTGGTCGGGCGCCGGCACAGGCGGCGCCTGCGCGGTGAGGTTCCGGTCCGCGTCCTGGGGCGCGCTTGCGGACTGCGCCGTCGTAGCTGTCCGCACGGCATCCGCCGGCCGCGCAAATCGGTCCGGCGCGATTGGGGCGGTGAGGGCTGGATCGAGCGGGTCCGCGCGCAGCTGGGCCGTGGTCCTGTCGGCGTTGAGCTGGCCGGCCCGGCTGGCGTCGCGCCGGGCGATGTCGTCGGCCAGCGCGGCGCGCACGGCGTCGCTGGCGCCGGCGATTTTCTCGTCGAGCTCGCGTGCTGCCGCGCGCTCCGCCTGCAACTGTTGCGCAAGGACGCTTGCCTGTTGGGCGACGCCGACAGCGTTGCTGGCCGTAATGTCGGGTCTGGCGAGGACGGGCGCGGCCGCCGTGGCGGCTGATTGGACCGTGTCCTGGTTCATCAACGGTGACGCAAGCGGTGAGGCAAGCGGCGGCGCTGCCGCTGCGCCTGGCAACGTTGGCGACACGGACACGGGCGCTGCGCCCTGGCGTGCTTCGGCCTGGACGGCGCTGCCGGCGATTGCCTGCGGCTCGGGTGCGTCCGCCGGCGCGGCCACGCGCGCTCCCGGAGGCGGCGCCTCGGTTTGCGGCGAGGCAATCAGGTTCGGCTGCACGGGGACACCGTTGTCGTCGACAAAGTCGGCCACGGCAACAGGCGCGTCCTCGTCATTGCGCAAGGTCTCGTTCACCAGGTTCTGGAGGAACATATTGTCCGTATAGCTGGCCGGCTGCGCAGTCAGATAACCTGGCGCGGCGGCAATTTCTTGGGGTGCAGCGCCGGGAATCGGCAAGGCGGCGCCGAACACGCTGTCGTCATCAAGGAAGGAGAGCTTGGCGACCTGCGCCTGGATTTGCGTGCCGACCACGCCCACGAAGGCATTGGCGGCGCGTTCCAGCAGCGCCGAGGTGGCGACCGGGTCGCGACCGAAGGCCTCTTCCAGCACCGCGTCGTCCAGCGTCAGCTTGCCGGCAGCGCTGCCGGTCGCCGGCGTAAAGGCCAGGCCGATGGCGGCCAGGCTGGCTTGGGCATCGTCCGGCGTACCGCCAAGCTGCTGGAAAAATTGCGATTGCAGCGATTGGCCATCGAGGGTGCCGGTCGGCAGGCCGTTGCTGTCGACCGCAGCGCTCTGGAGTTCGTCGAAAGCGCCGGCCACGGCCGCCGCCGCGACGGTGGCGTCGGCAAAGGCCTTCGAGGCATCGGCGTTGGCAAGGACCGAGGTGTGCAGTTCCAGCGTCTTTTTCCGGAACAGGGAGGCCAGCGACAGGAAGCGTCCCGAGCTCGACAGGTCCACCGTGGTCGGCGCGACGCCAAGGAAACTCAGGTTCTGGGCCTGCTCGGCGGCGACGGTACGGCTGGTCGCGATGGGGGTGACAAGGCCGGCGCCGCGTGCAGCGGGCGCCGTAATCTGGGAGATGTCCATGCTGAACCTTCCGTGTCCGAAGTTGCTACACGGTCGATTATGGCCCCTATTTGCCGATGGCACCGCTATATTGATTTACTCGTGACAGCAGACGCACAGCTTGTTGCCATCCAGATCACGGAAATAGGCGCTGTAGTAGCTGGCGTGGTACTCGGGACGCAGGCCGGGCGCGCCTTCGCAGATGGCGCCGCGGGCGAGGGCGGTGGCGTGGGCGCTGTCGACCGCCGCGCGCGAGGGCGCCAGCAGGGCCGTCATCTGGCCGTTGCCGGCCTCGTGCCGGCCGGCCAACGGGGCGCCGATCAGGAACAGCGGGCGCGGGTGGCCGGGCTGCATCCAGCCGGCCCAGGGCCTGGCCGGATCGCTGAACTTGAGCGCCAGGCCCAGTTGCGGCATCAGCGCCGCGTAGAAGTCGAGCGCGCGCGCAAAGTCGCCGACGCCAATGAACACGTGCGAGATCATGCGGGGTCCTTGAACGGGTTGCGGTCGTTCAGTTCATCGATGTAGTCGTCGATGCCGCCGCTTTCGCGCTCCAGGAAGCGCTCGATCGCGTCCGAAAACGCCGGGTGTGCCAGCCAATGCGCCGACCAGGTGCGGGTCGGCAGGAAGCCGCGCGCCATTTTGTGCTCGCCCTGGGCGCCGCCTTCGAACACGGCGATGCCTTGCTCGATGCAAAATTCGAGCGGCTGGTAGTAGGCCGTCTCGAAGTGCAGGCAGTGTACGTGTTCGAGTTCGCCCCAGTAGCGGCCGAACAGGGTGTCGGCGCTGTGGATCACCAGCGAGGCGGCGATCGGCCGGCCTTCGCGTTCGGCGATCACCAGCAAAATATTGTCCGGCATGCTGCGCCCGATGCGCTGGAAAAAATCCAGGTTCAGGTAAGGCGAGGAGCGGTGCGCCGCGTAGGTGCGCTGGTAGCAGCGGTTGAACAGGCGCCAGTCCATATCCGTCGCATCGGCCCCGCGCACGCGGCGCATGGTCACGCCGGCGTCGCGCACCTTGCGCCGTTCGGCGCGGATGTTCTTGCGCTTCTTTTGCTCCAGCGTGGCCAGGAACGCATCGAAGTCCGTGTAGCCGGCGTTGAGCCAGTGGAACTGCACGCCGCTGCGCAGCACGAAGCCGGCCGCCTCCAATTGCTTTACCTGGTCTTCCGGCGGGTACAGGATGTGGGTCGAGGAGACCTCGGACGCGTTTTGGGTGGCCACCAGCGCGGCCAGCAGCGCGCCACGGGCGTCGGCGTCGCGCGCCAGCAGGCGCGGCCCGGTCACCGGCGTGAACGGAATCGCCGACAGCAGCTTCGGATAGTAATCGACGCCGTTGCGCTGGTAAGCGTCGGCCCAGGCCCAGTCGAACACATATTCGCCATACGAATGCATCTTGACGTACAGCGGCATGGCGGCGACCAGCTCGGCGCCGTCGTACAGCGTCAGGAACTGGGGCTGCCAGCCGGTGTCCGCGCAGGCGCTGCCCGATTCGTGCAAGGCGTCGAGGAAGGCGAAGGAGAGGAAGGGATTGGCGGCGGCCTGGGAGGACGCCAGGGCGTCCCAGGCGCTCTGGCCGATCTCGGAAAGAGAGGATACGATATGCGTGCGATAATTCATTCTTGTCGAATCGGCTATTCCATTATTTTGGCGGGCGACGCCGGCTGTGGCTCGGGTCGGTCCATTGCATTCTACGCAAAAAGACACGAAGCGTTCGGATGCCCTGCCGCGCGCGCCGCCACCCTACGAAAGACACTGCATGCAGAACGACTTCTTCAACCTCTATTCGCACGGTTTCGCCCGGGTCGCGGTGGCCACGCCACGCTGCAAGATCGCCGATCCTGTCTTCAACGCGGCCCAGACCATCGCACTGGCCGAAGCGGCGGCGCGCCAGGGTGCGGCGCTGGTGGCGTTTCCCGAGCTGGGCTTGTCGGCCTACAGCTGCGAGGACCTGTTTCACCAGGGGGCGCTGCTCGACGCCTGCGAAGCGAGCCTGCGCACGGTCGTCGATGCGAGCGCGCAGCTGCCGCTGGCGCTGGTGGTCGGGCTGCCGCTGCGGGTCGGGCATCAACTGTTCAACTGCGGCGTGGTGGTCGCGGGCGGGAAGATCCTCGGCGCGGTCCCGAAAAGCTATCTGCCGAACTACGGCGAGTTTTACGAGGCGCGCCAGTTCAGCCCCGCCGACAGCGCGCCGTGCGGCCAGGTCGAGCTGCTGGGTCAAAGCGTGCCGTTCGGCGCCGGCCTGCTGTTCGAGGTCGAGGGCATCGCGCTGCTGCGCTTTCATGTGGAGATCTGCGAGGATGTGTGGGTGCCGATTCCGCCATCGTCGTTTGCCGCGCTGGCCGGGGCCACGGTGCTGGTCAACCTGTCGGCGTCGAACGTGTTGGTGGGTAAAAGCGGCTACCGGCACCAGCTGGTGTCGCAGCAGTCGGCGCGCTGCCTGGCGGCGTACCTGTACACCTCGGCCGGCAACGGCGAATCGTCGACCGACATGGCGTGGGACGGCCAGACCCTGATCTACGAAAAAGGCGACTTGCTGGCCGAGGCCGAGCGCTTCCAGGACGACTCGCACATCATTTACGGCGATGTGGACCTTGAGCGCCTCTCGCGCGAGCGCATGCACACCACCACGTTCGCGCAGCAGGTGCGGCACCATGCGCAGCAGGTGGCGGCGTTCCGGGTGGTGCGTTTTGCGCTGCCGGGCGCGCCGGGCGGCGGCAAGACGCTGGCGCTGGAGCGCGCGCTCGAGCGCTTTCCGTACGTGCCCTCGGACCCGCAACGGCGCGACGAGCGCTGCACCGAGGTGTATCACATCCAGGTGCAGGCGCTGGTGCAGCGGCTGTCGCAGAGCGGCATGCAGAAGGTCGTCATTGGCGTGTCGGGCGGGCTCGATTCGACCCACGCGCTGCTGGTCTGCGCCAAGGCGATGGACCACCTGAAGCTGCCGCGCACGCATATCCTCGCCTACACGATGCCGGGTTTTGCCACCAGCGAGCGCACCCTGCGCCAGGCGCGCGCGCTGATGCAGGCGGTCGGCTGCGAGGCGCACGAAATCGACATCCGTCCGAGCTGCATCCAGATGCTCAAGGATTTGGGCCATCCGTATGCGGCAGGGCAGGAGACTTACGACATCACGTTCGAAAACGTGCAGGCCGGCGAGCGCACCAGCCATCTGTTCCGGCTGGCGAACTTCCATAACGGGATCGTGATCGGCACGGGCGACCTGAGCGAGCTGGCGCTGGGCTGGTGTACCTACGGCGTGGGCGACCATATGTCGCACTACAACGTGAACGCCAGCGTGCCCAAGACCTTGATCAGCCATTTGGTGCGCTGGGTGGCCGAGTCGGGCGTGATCGGTCGCGGCGGCTCGGACGTGCTGCTGCAGGTGCTGGCGACCGAAATCAGCCCCGAACTGGTGCCGGGCAAGGCGGGCGAAGACAAGCCGGCGCAGAGCACGGAAAGTTCGATCGGACCGTACGAGCTGCAGGATTTCAATCTGTACTACATCCTGCGCTACGGCTTTGCGCCGTCGAAGGTGGCGTTCCTGGCGTGGTCGGCCTGGAAGGACCGCGAGCAGGGCGCCTGGCCCGATGCGCTGCACGCCAGCCGCAATCAATATGCGCTGGCAGACATCAAGAAGCACCTGAGTACGTTTGTATACCGTTTCTTCAAGATCAGCCAGTTCAAGCGCTCGTGCGTGCCCAACGGGCCGAAGGTCGGCAATGGCGGATCGCTCTCGCCGCGCGGCGACTGGCGCGCCCCGAGCGACGCCGAGGCGGTCGTGTGGCAAGCCGACCTGGCCAGGATTCCGGATGAAGTCGGGAAATAGCACAGTCGGTCGTTTACAATAGCGGCAACAGCGGGGATCTCGAACCCCAGTAATTCCATCGCGTGACGAGCAACTATTTAGGAGTAGCCATGAAACAAATTACTTGTGTGATCAAACCGTTCAAGCTGGACGAAGTGCGCGAAGCGCTGGCCGACGTGAATGTGACGGGACTGACGGTCACCGAAGTCAAGGGTTTCGGCCGCCAGAAGGGCCACACCGAGCTCTATCGTGGCGCCGAGTACGTGGTCGATTTCCTGCCGAAGGTCAAGATTGAAGTGGTGGTGGACGACGCCATGGCCGACCAGGTGGTGGATGCCATCATCAAGGCGGCGCGTACCGGCAAGATCGGCGACGGCAAGATTTTCGTGCAGGATGTGGAGCAGGTGATCCGTATTCGCACCGGCGAAACGGGTCCGGAAGCAGTTTAAGGCTGCTCAGAAATCAATTTCCTCACCGGGGTCAGAGGGCGCTGCACCGATGTCGACTACGTCGTTGATGTGCCGTAACGCGTCGGCCAGCATGCGGCATCACTCGTGCATCGGCGCACGCCACGGCTCTGGAAAGAGATGTTTGCCGGCAATCCGCCACGGTCCGACCTCCATGACGCCGGTCGGCGATGTGCTCCCCCCCCTTGCTTGATCGCTTACTGACAGTCTGCCGAAGCAGGTCGCCAGCTGCTCGGCACCGGCGCGAACCCGCGCGTTGGCGCTGCGCATGCAGCACGCATTGACCTCGGTGCCAGCGCGAGTGTATGCTGCGGCGATTGCATCTAATGCATTTAATGCATGAAATGCACAGAGAGACCTGTATCATTAAATAAGGCTAAGCATGACAATTTTCTCAAGTCCCTCTGGGATCAGAGTGCAAACTTCAATCGAGAGGAACCCAATTCCGGGGTCCGAAAGCCGCATTAGCTATGTCGGAGTGGATGGTGCCGCTGCCCTCTACCATGGGTACCTCGACTATAAGCTCAATGAAAATGCCCTGGAAATTCACACCATGACCGCTTTGCCGCACGGATCGGGCTTGGGGTCCCTATTGCTCTATCTTGCTGCGCTGGAGGCGGTGATGAACTGCCTCGGCCGTATCGAGGCATTCAATGTTGCCGCAACCGCCAGAGGCTTCTATCTTGGAGCCGGCATGCATCCCAGCCGCTCCTCACGTGAGAATATTGAAAAGATGGACCTCCAGAGGGATGAATTTCATATCAAGTTCCGCCTTGCGCGCAACGCGGGAACGTGGGATGGGATGGCGCGCCACGTGAAGGACAACGCATTCAAATCGATTGAAACCCGCTGGACTTGAGGCGCGCCTGCTGCGGACCAAGGACCGTCTGGCAGCGCGTGCGCGTCGTCAAACTGGTGCCGGCCGGTCAATCGCAGTCCTCTTTCGTCGACACCCGCTAAGTCAGTGCGCATCAATTCTTGTCATGTCCAGCTTCCGGCAGCGGGCGCCTTGCAAGGCATCCGCTTCTGTCGGCTATTACCATCACTTTTAGCGCAGCGCTTGAAAGCGTCATCACAAGCGCCAGCCGCGCTGACCCGGCCAGGAACTATGTGAACGGGAAGTTCTACGAGCGCCCCATGCGCATGTCGAATTTCCACGTCAGCAGGCGCAGCCCGCTGATCACCGTGGCGCTCGACCACAAGGCCAGGTCGGGATCGGCCCCGAATTTTTTCATTATCAGATACATCCAGCTGCCGATAAACGCGCAAATGGCGTAAGGTTTGCCATCGCGGAATACCATCGGCACCTCATTACACACAATATCGCGCAGCACGCCGCCGAAAATCCCGGTAATCACGCCCATCATCGAGGCGATGAAAATCGGCATGTGCGCTTCCAGCGCCGAGGCCACCCCGGCAATCGAGAACAATCCCAGCCCCACCGCATCGGCCACCACGATCAACCGTTCCGACACGATCTGGCGCAAGGTGCGGATCAGCGGCGCGGCCATCAGCGCCAGGACGAAAATGAGGATCGCGTATTCCTGGTGCGTGACCCAGAACAGCGGCCGCCGGTCGAGCAGGATGTCGCGCAGGGTGCCGCCGCCGAACGCGGTGATGAAGGCCACGGTGAATACGCCGACCAGATCCATGCGCTTGCGCCGCGCTTCAATGAAGCCGGAGAAAGCGCCGACCAGGATCGCCATGATTTCGATGAGCGTAATGAGGGTCATGCGGTGCACTGTACTGTGGCGAATATTGCTAGCCTAACATGCGCCCGGCATGATGGACAGCGCAAGAGGTGCGCCCGGCAAGATACCGGGCGCATACGGGCTATCGAATCAGGTGCCGATGGCCGACTTGAGCAGGACAATCAGGGCGCCGTGACTGCGCCCGTCCACATTCGCCGCGCAGAAGGCAATCACTTCATCCTTCTGTTCCAGCCAGCTGTGTACCATCGAGCGCAGCACCGGTTCGCCGCCGGCCGAGCCGAGGCCCTTGCCGTGGATCACGCACACGCAGCGCAGCTTGCGCCGGCCGGCATTGTGCAGGAACTCGCCGATGGCGTCGCGCGCGGCATCGCGGCGCAGGCCGTGCAGGTCGAGCTCGTCCTGTACCGGCCAGTAGCCCTTGCGCAGCTTGCGCACCACGTCGGTGCCGATCCCGGCGCGCGAAAAACTCAGGCTGGGATCGTCTTCGAGCAGGTGGTCGACCTCGAACTGGTCCGAGAGCGACTCGCGCAGCACCGCCGCATCGTCCTCGGCCTGGCTGCCGAACACCTTGGCCGGCTTGACCTTGAGCTTGATGCCGGGCGGGGCGTTGGGCACGAAGCGGTTCGACTCGGGCAGCTTCTTGACGCCGCCGATGGCGCTGTTGAACAGGTTGGCTTCTTGCGCGGCCACCCGTTCGCGTTCTTCGCGCTCGGCTTTTTCGCGCGCGCGCGCTTCGTCCTTGCCCTTGAGCTGTTCGCGCAAGGATTTCAGATCGGAAAAATCTTTCATCGGCATTGTTTTCGTTACCTAATTAATCGTTCAGGCTTTCCAGGTAGCGCTGGGCATCGAGCGCCGCCATGCAGCCGGTGCCGGAGCTGGTGATTGCCTGGCGGTAGATGTGATCCTGCACGTCGCCGGCGGCAAACACGCCCGGGATGTTGGTCGCTGTGGCCATGCCTTCAAGACCGGTGCGGGTCTTGATGTAGCCGTTGTGCATGTCGAGCTGGCCTTCGAAGATCGAGGTGTTCGGCTTGTGGCCGATCGCCACGAACAGGCCATGCACCGACAGGGGCGTGATCGCGCCGTCGACGGTCGACTTGATGTGTACGCCGGTTACGCCGCTGTCGTTGCCGACCACTTCTTCCAGGGTGTGGTTGTACTTGATCACGATCTTGCCTTCGGCCGCCTTGGCATTCAAGCGGTCGATCAGGATCGGTTCGGCGCGGAACTTGTCGCGGCGGTGGATGATCGTGACCTTGTTGGCGATGTTCGACAGGTACAGCGCTTCTTCGACCGCGGTGTTGCCGCCGCCCACGACCGCAACTTCCTGGTTGCGGTAGAAGAAACCGTCGCAGGTGGCGCAGGCCGACACGCCCTTGCCCATGAACGCGGTTTCGGACTCCAGGCCCAGGTACTGGGCCGAGGCGCCGGTGGCGATGATCAGCGCGTCGCAGGTGTACTCATGGCTGTCGCCGATCAAACGCATCGGCTTTTCATTCAACTTTGTCGTGTGAATGTGGTCGAACACGATGTCGGTGTTAAAGCGCTCCGCGTGTTGCAGCAGGCGCTGCATGAGGTCCGGGCCTTGCACGCCCATCGGATCGCCGGGCCAGTTTTCGACGTCGGTGGTGGTCATCAGCTGGCCGCCTTGTTCCACGCCGGTGACGAGCATCGGCTGCAGGTTGGCGCGCGCGGCATAAACGGCCGCGCTGTAGCCGGCTGGGCCGGAGCCGAGAATCAGAACTTTGGCGTGTTTGGTAGTGGTCATGGGGCGGGCTTTAATCGAAATGTGTATGAAGAGAAACTGGGGTCGATTGCGGTCAGATCAAGTGGCGCGGAAATTCAATTGCGCACCCTCGATTATAGTCCATGATGCGCCCTAGCATGAATCATGGGCCCGATGCCCTCTGGATGGCTTAGAATGAGCGCATCGCCAACATCGTCCTATATGTCGCATCATTGCGGCAGCACTGTAAGTAACAAGAATGCCTAAGACAAGCCAATCTCCCAACGCCAGTTACACCCGAAAGCCCGTCACCCGGCAGCCCTTGCCGAACCGCGTGGTGCGCCTGCTGTCCGAGGCGCGCTGGATCGCGCTGGCTGTGGTGTTCCTGTATTTCGTCATGATCCTGCTCACCTATAACAAAGGCGATCCGGGCTGGTCGCACGAGGTGCAGGTATCGCAGGTGAGCAACCTGGGCGGGCGCGCGGGCGCCTACCTGGCCGATCTGCTGCTGTTCATTTTCGGCTTTTCGGCCTGGTGGTGGTGCATCTGTTTCCTGCGCATCCTCTGGAAAGGCTATCGCTCGCTGAATCAAAAGTTTGTGCTGGAAACGGAAGAAGATCCCGAGCACCAGCAGGAAGCGACCATCCGCTGGATCGGCTTCGCGCTCTTGTTTGCCGGCAGCCTGGGGCTGGAGTTTTTACGCATGTGGTCGCTGTCGGTGCAATTGCCGCGCGCGCCGGGCGGGGTGCTGGGCCAGTTGATCGGCCACGCGGCCCATTCGGCGTTCGGATTCACCGGCGCGACCTTGCTGCTGCTGTTGCTGTTCGGACTGGGCTTCAGCCTGTTCTTCCACGTCTCGTGGATGGGCGTGGCCGAGCGCATCGGCGGCGCGATCGAAAACGCCATCGACTGGTTCCGCCTGCGCTACCAGGACCGCGAAGACCGCAAGCAGGGCGAAGTGGCGGCCGTCAAGCGCGATGAAGTGGTGGTCCACGAGCGCGCCAAGCATGGGGTGGCGCCGCCGGTGCGGATCGAGCCGCAGGTGATGGAAGTGGTCCAGTCCGAACGCGCGCTGAAAGAAAAGCAGCTCGACAAGCCGGTGGAGCAACTGGCGCCACGCCCGCTCGCCGGCAAGGTCGAGAGCAAGCCCGAGATCAAGATCGAGAAGCCGG
Source organism: Massilia genomosp. 1 (assembly GCF_011682185.1). NCBI lineage: Bacteria > Pseudomonadati > Pseudomonadota > Betaproteobacteria > Burkholderiales > Oxalobacteraceae > Massilia > Massilia genomosp. 1. Next base: position 22,166 of record NZ_WHJF01000031.1, on the reverse strand, counting down.
CCGAACGGCAGGCTCCGCTGTTCCGAGACCTGCCGGGCGATTCGTCGCTGCCGCCGCTGTCCCTGCTCGACGACGCGCCGGAAGTGCAGGAAACCGTGTCGGTGGAAACGCTGGAATTCACCAGCCGCCTGATCGAAAAGAAACTGTCCGACTTCGGCGTCGATGCCAAGGTGGTGGCGGCGTATCCGGGTCCGGTGGTGACGCGCTACGAAATCGAACCGGCCACGGGCGTGAAGGGTAGCCAGATCGTCGGCCTGGCGCGCGACCTGGCGCGCTCGCTGTCGCTGACTTCGATCCGGGTGGTGGAAACCATTCCCGGCAAAAATTTCATGGCGCTGGAGTTGCCTAATCCGAAGCGCCAGATCGTGCGCCTGACCGAAATCGTCGGCTCCAAGGTCTATAACGACAGCACTTCGCAATTGACCGTGGCGCTGGGCAAGGATATTGCCGGCAAGGCCGTCATTGCCGACCTGGCCAAGATGCCGCACTTGCTGGTGGCCGGCACCACCGGTTCGGGTAAATCGGTGGGGATCAACGCGACCATCCTGTCGCTGCTGTACAAGTCCGACCCGGCCGACGTGCGCATGATCCTGATCGATCCGAAGATGCTGGAAATGTCGGTGTACGAAGGCATTCCGCACTTGCTGGCGCCCGTGGTGACCGATATGCGCCAGGCCGGCCATGCGCTGAACTGGGCGGTGAACGAGATGGAACGCCGCTACAAGCTCATGAGCAAGCTCGGCGTGCGTAACCTGGCCGGCTACAACGCCAAGATCGCCGAGGCGGCCAAGCGCGAGGAACATATTCCGAATCCGTTCAGCATCACGCCCGATTCGCCGGAACCGCTGGAAAAACTGCCGACCATCGTCATCATCATCGACGAGCTGGCCGACCTGATGATGGTCGTCGGCAAAAAGGTCGAGGAATTGATTGCCCGTATCGCGCAAAAGGCCCGTGCGGCCGGCTTGCACCTGATCCTGGCGACGCAGCGGCCGTCGGTCGACGTGATTACCGGCCTGATCAAGGCAAATATTCCGACCCGGATTGCGTTCCAGGTCTCGTCCAAGATCGACTCGCGCACCATTCTCGACCAGATGGGCGCGGAAGCGCTGCTGGGCATGGGCGACATGCTGTACATGCCGCCAGGCACCGGTTTGCCGGTGCGGGTACACGGCGCGTTTGTGTCCGACGAGGAAGTACACCGGGTGGTGGCCCACCTCAAGCTGTCGGGCGCGCCGAACTATATTGAAGGCATTCTCGAAGGCGGCACGCTCGAAGGCGAGGGCGGCGCGGAAGGTGGCGCGTCGGGCGAGGCCGGCGGCGAGGCCGATCCGATGTACGACCAGGCGGTGCAGGTGGTGCTCAAGAACCGGCGCGCCTCGATCTCGCTGGTGCAGCGTCACTTGCGCATCGGCTACAACCGCGCAGCACGTTTGCTGGAGCAGATGGAGAATAGCGGGGTGGTGTCGCCGATGCAGTCGAATGGCAACCGCGATATCCTGGTGCCGGCGGCCAGCGCGGAGTGAGGGATTGCCCGTCGCGCATACGGGGCAATTGGGACACGTTTGGCCATTGGCCTGTGCTCCGTCGCCCCCGCCTCCGCGGGGGCGACGCGCCGGTGGCACGGGACGATGCATAGTCTGCCAACGCGAGGGCCGCTGTCCACCAATACATCCGCTTAACCGTTACAAGAACAAGGGTGCCCGATACTGAGCGCGCCCGTCATTACATAAGGATACGAATGCGATTTTCATTCAACAAAACCAGCGCCATCCTGGCCCTGAGCCTGGCTTGTGCCGGCATGGCCCACGCCACCGCCCTCGACCAATTCAAGTCCTTTGTCGCCGGCACCAAAGCCGCGCGCGGCGAGTTCACCCAGCGCCAGGTCAAAAAGGCCGACGCCGGCAAAGTGGCGGCGCCATCGTCCGGCACCTTCGTGTTCGCCCGTCCCGGCAAGTTCATCTGGACCTACGTCAAACCCTACGAGCAACTGTTGCAGGCCGACGGCGAGCAACTGTATATCTACGATAAAGACCTGAACCAGGTCACCACCAAAAAACTCGGCGACGCGCTCGGTTCTTCGCCGGCCGCCATCTTGTTCGGCAGTAACGACCTGGAAAAGAACTTCACCCTCTCCGAAGCCGGCACGCGCGACGGCCTGGAGTGGCTCAACGCCGCGCCCAAGGGCAAGGATTCGCAATTCGAACAGATCAGCATCGGCCTGCGCAACGGTACGCCCGAAGCGATGGAACTGCGCGACGCCTTCGGCCAGACGTCGGTGCTCGCGTTCAAGAAATTCGAGAAAAACCCGCCCTTGACGGCAAGCCAGTTCAAATTCGTCATTCCCAAAGGGGCCGACGTCGTCAATAACTGATCCCTCGTTGCGCGTGGAGCTCACTTGAATTCAAGAAGCATCGGTACCGGTGCGTCGATTGTGGCTACGAAAATCACGCCGATGTGGTCGGCGCGATGAATGTTTTAGTGCGAGGACATCGCGTCTTAGCCTGTGGAGAGTCGGCGCAGTCAGGCCGCTCGATGAAGCAGGAACCCACCGAAGCGACCCGTAGATCATCACGCGGCGCCGTAGGAATCCCTTTCCTTTAGGGAGGCGAGGATGTCAAAGGCGTTGCACTACTGCATACGGCGTTTGCGTTTGTCGTCATGGGGCCGTACATGCTGGAAATGCTGCGTGGCGGCCTGTTCAACACAGTCAAGGGCATGACCTTGGCCGCGACCACCTGGTTCTTCCTGTTCGGCCTCTCGCTGGCGCTGATGGCGGTGCCGCTGCACGCGCTCGAAAAAGCCGGGGTGGCGCTGCCCAAGTCGTTCGGCTGGGGCTTGCTCGGGCTGGCCGCGCTGGGGGTGCTGCTGATGCCGGACTCGGGTTTCTGGCTGGTTTTCCCGCCCGCGTTCGCCATTTTGCTGCGCAAGGCCGAGGTGGACATGGCTGGCGGCGCCGGGCACAACATCGTCACCGGGCCGGGCGTGCCAAGATAATCGCATCGGAGGGGAACTGTCGCGCGGCGCGCGGGTCTTATCTTGAACGCCGATTCGCGCCATGCGCTAGACTACGCGCTTCCTATTGATGAAGACTTCGCATGGACGATTTGTTCAAGACCGAACCCGCAGCGCCCCTCGCCGAAGCGCTGCGTCCGGCAACGATTGACGAGGTCATCGGCCAAAGCCATTTGCTGGGCGAGGGCAAGCCCTTGCGCCTGGTATTTAGGTCGGGCAAGCCGCATTCGATGATCCTGTGGGGGCCGCCCGGGGTCGGCAAGACCACCCTGGCGCGCCTGACGGCCAATGCCTTCGGCTGCGAATTCATCGCCTTGTCGGCCGTGCTGTCGGGCGTGAAGGATATCCGCGCCGCCATCGAACAGGCCGAGCACCACCTGGCGACCGGCAAGCACACGATTTTGTTCATCGACGAAATCCACCGCTTCAACAAGTCGCAGCAGGATGCCTTGCTGCCTTTTGTCGAGTCCGGCCTGGTGACCTTGATCGGCGCCACCACCGAAAACCCTTCGTTCGAGGTCAATTCGGCGCTGCTCTCGCGCGCCCAGGTGTACGTGCTCAAGGCCCTGACCGACGCCGAGCTGTTGCAGTTGCTCAAGCGCGCCCAGGACAAGGTGCTGGGCCACCTGACGTTCGACGAGGTCGCCATCGCCACCCTGATCGGTTACGCCGATGGCGACGCGCGCCGCTTCCTCAACCTGCTCGAACAAACCAAGACCTCGGCCGCCACCTCGGGCCTGACGCACATCACCGGCGAATTCGTCGACAACGCGCTGACCCTCAATTCGCGCCGCTTCGACAAGGGCGGCGACAATTTCTACGACCAGATTTCGGCGCTGCATAAATCGGTGCGCGGCTCGCATCCGGACGCGGCGCTGTACTGGCTGTGCCGCATGCTCGACGGCGGCGCCGATCCGCAATACCTGCTGCGCCGCATCGTGCGCATGGCGTGGGAAGACATCGGCATCGCCGACCCGCGCGCGATCCAGATCGCCAACGACGCCGCCGCCACCTACGAACGGCTCGGCTCGCCCGAAGGCGAACTGGCGCTCGGCCAGGCCGTCATCTACCTGGCCATCGCGGCCAAGAGCAATGCCGGCTACAACGCCTACAACCGGGCGGTGGCGTTCGTCAAAAAGGACAAGTCGCGCGAGGTGCCGGTCCACCTGCGCAATGCGCCTACCAAGCTGATGAAGGAGCTCGGCTACGGCCACGAGTATCGCTACGCGCATGACGAACCGAACGCCTACGCGGCCGGCGAGACCTACCTGCCCGACGGCATGGTCGAGCCGCGCTGGTACGAGCCGGTCCCGCGCGGCATCGAGGCCAAGATCGCCGAAAAACTGGCCTGGCTGCGCGGACTGGACGCCGACGCCGGCGACTAGGACGCGCACAGCCTGCAACGGCGGGCGTTCTTGCGCACCGAACACAGCTCGTCGCGGGCTTGCGCATCCTGTCCCGGCATTCCGGCGCTTCATCGCAAGGCGCTGGAAGGGTGGCGGGCGAGTGGATAAAGTAACACCATACCAACTCGCCCCACCCACTGGAGAAGATCATGAAAGTCCGTAAAAACCTCGAAGCCGTTTTCCTCGCTGCAACCGTCATGGTCACGTTTGCCGCTTACGCCACCGCCGATGTGCCGGTGCGCGCCACCGCCGCGCCGGCCCATGCCGCCGCCGTCGCCGACAGCAAGATGACGGTCGTGGTGGTCAGCGCCAAGCGCCTGAGCGCCGCCGAAAAAGCCGCGCAACAGTAAGCAGTGAGCAGTAAGCACGCGGCTGGCGTCAACTTATTGCTGCCATATTTGCATTTTTACACTATGATAAAAGGCTTATCATAGGAGTCATTAATGCAAACAGTCATGAAATTTTCGCAACGTTCCCTGTTGTGGATGCTGGGCGGCCTGCTTGCCCTCGGCATCGCCGGGTGCAGTTCCGAACCCAAGGAGCGCGCGGCGTTCATCGCCTTCCTGCAAACGCGCATTATCGACAAGCCCGGCGTGCATGTGCCCAGGCTGACCCCGGAAGAAGAAAAATCGTTCGGCGCCTACAGCAAGCATTTTGCCGTGATCAGCGATTACAACAAGACGATCGATACCAAGGTCGAGCAGCCCTTGCGCAACGTCACCGGCATGCGCATGCCGCGCACCATCGCCGACCTGCCGGCCTGGCGCGAGAATATGCTTACCTTGCGCAAGACCAGCGTGCAAGTGCGTAACACGATCGATACCGAACAGGCCGCCGCCGGCGTCAAGCGCGTCGCCCTCAAGCAGCCCGACGACCTGCGCATGGTCTTCGACAAGGCCTATGGCCGTATCGTCTCGGATCCGGGCAATGGCGTCAAGGACATGCTGACGGCGCTCGAAAGCATGATCGACAGCGCGGAAAAACTGACGGCTTTCATGGATGCCCATAAAGCACAGATCAGGCTCAACGGCGCCATGGCCGAGGTCGACGATCAAAAAGTGCTCGATGAAATGAATGTGCTCATGAAGGACATGAACGCCGGCAACGCGAAGGTGGCACAGGCGCAACGCAAGCTCAACGCATTGGTCTCCGGCCACTAAGGCCGGGAGAGCCGCCGCGATGCAGGCCCGGCAAGGTGCCATTGTTCAGGGAATCGGTTAAACTGTTCATTGAACAACCGGCCAGTGCGCGTTGTGCAGGCACGGGCCTGCCGCCCGGCTGCCTCATCAAGTGCATCGCCTTGATTTGAGCGTTGTGAAACCGGCTTCCTCACGAAGCTTTTATTTTGCTTGAACCGTGCGCGGGACCATCCGCACGCGCGGTTCTCAGGGCGACGCGATTCCGGCGACGGGTCCTTCCGCCCTCCACATACCGGCACTTCCGACAATGATAGACATTCAACTTCTCCGTAAAGATATCGACAACGTCGCCGCCCGCCTGGCGACCCGCAAGTTCCAGCTCGACGTGGCCGGCTTCACCGCCCTCGAAGCCGAACGCAAGGCGATTCAAACGCGTACCGAAGAGCTGCAAAGCAAGCGCAACGCGCTGGCGAAACAGATCGGCATGCTCAAGGGCAAAGGCGAAGACACGTCGGCCGTGATGGCCGACGCCGCCGGCCTGGGCGACCAGCTCAAGGCCGACGAAAGCGCGCTGATCGACGTGCAAGCCAGGCTGGCCGTGTTCATGGAAGCGGTGCCGAACCTGCCGCACGCCTCCGTGCCCACCGGGGACGATGAAAGCGGCAATGTCGAAGTGCGCAAGGTCGGCGCCCCGCCGGTATTCGACTTCGAGGTGCGCGACCACGTCGACGTCGGCAGCGCGCTCGGGCTCGACCTGGTGACGGCCGTCAAACTGACCGGCTCGCGCTTCTCGGTGATGAAGGGCGGCATCGCGCGCCTGCACCGCGCGCTGGCCCAGTACATGCTCGACACCCACACCGGCGAGCATGGCTACACCGAATGCTATACCCCGTACCTGGTCAACGCCGATTCGCTGCGCGGCACCGGCCAGTTGCCCAAGTTCGAAGCCGACCTGTTCTCGGTCAAAAAGGGCGGCGCGGAAGGCGAGGGCGAGACCTTCTACCTGATTCCCACCTCGGAAGTATCGCTGACCAACACCGTGCGCGACGAAATCGTCGCCATCGACAGCTTGCCGATCAAGATGACCGCACACACGCCGTGCTTCCGCTCGGAAGCGGGCAGTGCCGGGCGCGACACGCGCGGCATGATCCGCCAGCACCAGTTCGACAAAGTGGAATTGGTGCAGGTGGTCCATCCCGACACCTCGTACGACGTGCTCGAAGAGATGGTCGGGCACGCCGAAGCCATCCTGAAAGGGCTGGGCCTGCCGTACCGCGTGATGTCGCTGTGTAGCGGCGACATGGGTTTCGGTGCGACCAAGACCTATGACCTGGAAGTGTGGCTGCCGGCGCAGAACACCTACCGCGAGATTTCGTCGCTGTCGAACTGCGAAGCGTTCCAGGCGCGCCGCATGCAGGCACGTTTCCGCAACGCGGCCGGCAAGCCGGAACTGCTGCACACGCTCAACGGTTCCGGCCTGGCCGTGGGGCGCACCCTGGTGGCGGTGCTGGAAAACTACCAGCAGGCCGATGGCAGCGTGCTCGTGCCGGAAGTGCTGCGTCCGTACATGGGTGGCCTGGCCGCGTTGACGCCCTGAAAATAGCGCTTCCCTTTTTTTGGGAGGGGGGCTATAATTTTGCCTTCTCGCAGCAATGTGAGAAAGGAGAGGTGGCAGAGTGGTCGAATGTACTTGACTCGAAATCAAGCGATGGGGCGACCCATCCGTGGGTTCGAATCCCACCCTCTCCGCCAGGAATAAAGAAGGAATCCCCTACTGCCAGGGGATTTTTTTTGAAGTAAGCAGGAGAGGTGGCAGAGTGGTCGAATGTACTTGACTCGAAATCAAGCGATGGGGCGACCCATCCGTGGGTTCGAATCCCACCCTCTCCGCCAGTATCAGGAAAAACAGCTCCCCAAGGGGAGCTTTTTTTTCGTCCGTTTAACCCCGTTTGCGTACCCGATCCGTTTCACGATGCAGCCGATGACACATTGTCCAGTCGGCTCCCTCCATCTCACGAAACGGATCTCCCCATGAAGCATCCCAACAAGCACACCATCCCGCTGCAGCGTATCGACATCGCCGCGCCTTGCACGGCCTCATGGGATGACATGCGAGGCGACGAACGCGTGCGTCACTGCAACGACTGCAACAAGAACGTTTTCAATCTCTCGGCCATGCCCGAGGCCGACGCCACCCGGCTGCTGGCGGACAACCATCAAGGCGATCTGTGCGTCCGGTTTTACCAGCGCCAGGACGGCACGGTGATGACCAGCGATTGCGGCGACAGCCAGCGCGCCACGGTGCGCCAGGCGTGGCGGGGCCTGCCGCACATGGCCGGCGCCGCCGCGCTGGCCCTGTCCGCCGCCGGCGCCGCCTTCGCCGCCGCCCCAGCCCCCGCTACGGCGGCCGCCGCAACGCCGGCCGCCGAGCCGCCGGCGATGCGGGTGACCATGGGCGCGCCGCCGGCAACCCGCCCGTCACGCGAGCCGGAGGCGTCCGCCAGCGAGGCCATCGGGCAAAAAGACGCTGCCGGGCCACATCGCGAACTCACGGGCAAGGTGGCAGCGGCGTACGATCGGGCTGAGCCGGCAGGCAAGGGTGCGCAGCGCAAGCATGGCGTCCATTGGGAAGGTGCTCCCCCGGTCCAGCCGGCGAAGTAAGGTTTGCGCCGCCCTGTGAGTTTTCATGGACGGGGCATTACGCTTGTCTCAGGAAGTCCGGCCAAGGCTGGCCGGATCACTACTATGCTCCTTTGATAACATTTCCGGAGCCGACACCTGCGATGAAAACCATGCTGCTGTTGCTAGCGCTGCTGAGCGCCACGCCGGCCCGTGCGGAAGCGCCGATGAATCAATGGCTGGTGGCCGCGGTCGCGAAAGAAATGGGGAAAACCCCCTCCCAGATCAGGAAAAGCGTCACTGAAAACAATTGCGCAGGGCGGCTCGGCGCGACGGAAGAGTGCCTGTCGGTCAAACTGGCCGCGCGCGAAATCCAGATGCGCACGCAATATGCGCGTGCGCAAAAGCGTCTGCCCGAGGCGCGCGACCGCGACAAGCTGGCCAGGACGCAGCAGGCGTGGATTATCTTTCGGGGCGCCAGTTGCGAGTACGAAGCGACGAGCACGGCAGAGGCCCGTTCCTACGGCGTGGAAGAACGTGCGTGCCAGTCGTCGATGACCGAAGCGCGCATCAAGACCTTGCGCGCATATGCGGAATGCGGCAACGCCGACTGCTGATCCGGCAGCGTTGTATACTTGCGCAAGTGAATCATAATGAAACAGTCAGGAGTAGTACATGCGTAAATTAGCCACCGTTCGCAAGGTCATCGATATCGCGCCGATTCCGGGCGCCGATGCGATCGAATGCGTCACGGTCGACGGCTGGAAGGTCGTATCGAAGAAGGGTGAATTCCAGGTCGGCTGCAACGCCCTGTATCTCGAAGTCGATTCCTGGGTGCCGGAAACGCTCGCGCCTTTCCTGTGCAAGGACAAGCGCGAGTTCAATGGCGTGTCCGGCGCGCGCTTGCGCACCGTTAAACTGCGCGGACAGATCAGCCAGGGCCTGCTGCTGCCCGTGCCGGACGGCGCGGGCGAGGGCGACGACCTCAGCGAGATGCTCGGCATTCAAAAGTACGAGCCGCCGATTCCGGCCGATCTGCAGGGGATCGTGAAAGGGCCGTTCCCGTCGTTCGTGCGCAAGACCAATCAGGAGCGCATCCAGAATCTCGTGGCCGAGCTCGAAGAATGGGTGGACGCCGGACTGGAGTGGGAAGTGACCGAAAAGCTCGACGGCTCCAGCCTGACCGCCTATCTTTTCCAGGGCGAATTTGGCGTTTGCAGCCGCAATCTCGATTTGCTTGAAACCGAAAACAATTCCTATTGGAAGCTCGCACGCGAGAACAAGCTGGAAGCGTTGCTGCGCGCAAGCGGGCGCAACCTGGCCGTGCAAGGTGAGCTGATCGGGCCTAACGTCCAGGGCAATCCTTACGGGGTCGGCGCGCCGCAACTGCATGTGTTCGACGTCTACGACATCGACCGCGGCGGCTACCTGACGTCGGCCGAACGCATGGCCTTCCTCGACGGCACCGGCATCTTGCATTGCCCCGTGCTGGGAACGCACAACCTGGCCGGCGCGAGCGTTGCATCGCTGTTGGCCAGCGCCGAAGGCAAGAGTGTGCTCAAGGCCGGCACCGAGCGTGAAGGGTTCGTTTTCAAGTGCCTGAGCGCGGATGTCAGCTTCAAGGCCATCAGCAACAAGTTTTTGCTTGGCGAAAAATAACATGAACCCCGTTTGCATGACACGGCCGTTTCATTCTGTGCCGATGTGAAAAACGCCCATCCGGGCTTCCCACGCACTTGACGAAACGGATCCGACCATGAAACCAGCACGCCCACAGCACCAGCCCATTGCACTGCACCTTGTCGAGATTCCGGTACCTTGCAGCGCCTCATGGGACGGCATGACGGGCGATCATCGTGTCCGTCACTGCAAGGGGTGCGACAAGAACGTCTTCAATCTGTCGGCCATGCCGGCCGTGGAAGGGGCCGCGCTGATCGCGGAAAACCTCAATGGCGATCTGTGCGTGCGCATGGACAAGCGCCAGGACGGCAGCGTGGTCTCCAGCGATAGCGCCGACAGTGTACGCGCCGGCGCGCGCCAGCCATGGCGCCGGCTGCCGGGCCTTGCCGGCGCCGCCGTGCTGGCCTTGTCGGCCGCCGGCTGTTCCACCGGCGACGTCCAGCCCGTCACGCCGGTGAGCGCCGGCGCGACGGTCACCCCCGAGCCGCCCACGACGGAGCTGCTGGGCGCGGCGCGAGCGAGTGAAGCCGCCGCCGCGGTCGTTGCGCCAGCCAGTTCGCCCGGCAAGGGTACACGCCAGTGCGAAAGCGACGCACGATTACAGCAGCTGATCGGCAAGCCGCAAGCCGGGCATTCGATGCCGACTGTACTGATCGATAGTAAAGGCATCTGCACGCGCTGATCGGCAAGGCGGCCGCTAGCGCTGTGTTCATGCGTTGGTCGGCAGCGATTGCTGCTGCCGTGCGATCAGCGCATGCAGCAGTGCGAACGATAAAATCGAACTCGGATGAATCTTGTGAAACACCTTGCCATCGACATCGATGATGCTCGATTTTTCGGTCCACAAATTGGTCTTGATATTGCTGATGCGGGCGATCTGGATGCTTTTTTGCCCGATCTGTAACTGGTCCGCGCTCAGGATCATCTCGAACGTCGGGAAATCCATATTCCGCGTGGCGACCATGCTTTTCGATTGCGCCACGCTGTCCTCGAAATAGCGGAAGATCACCGGTTTTCCGGCGCGCAGCTGCTGATGCAAGGCCTCGCCCCGATGCTTGACCTGCAGGCTGTTCAAGCGTTCGCTCAATTCGGCAAAGCGGTGAATGCGGCTGCCGATAAACGTCCACGGCGCACCCGGCGCGGCGCGATAGCCGATACCGCCGTAAAAGAAGCTGTACAGGTCTTCCAGGTCGCGGTACAAGGTGACCTTGCCGCCATCGGGACCGCTGGCGTGGATGCCGTTCTCGAACAACTGGAAGGTCGGCTGCGATGCCGCCAGGCGCCAGAAAAGCAGCGCGGTCGCGATGCCCAGCGCCAGCGAGCCGAACCCCACCATGTACAGGAGCGACACATCGCCGTTGAATCGGAAATTGGGGCCGATGCGCGTGGTGAGCCACAGCACGAACAAGCCGACCCCGGCGAACAGCGCCGCCATGAACCAGCCGACGAAAAGAAACGAACGGCTTTTGCCATAGGTGGCAATCAATGGACCAAGCGCCCCGGTGGCGCCGCTTCCCGCATCCGGCTTTTTCTCAGTGGCTATCATCGCTCGCTTTCATCATCGATGGTGACTGCGCTTGCATCGAGCGCAGCATGGCAAGATCAAGAATCTGACAAGCCGATTCTATCAAACTTCGTTCGCATGGCCCTTGCGCAACTTTTTCAGCCGGCGGGCCTCCGTGCGGCGTCGCGCCTGCATATCGAAAATCATGAAATGCAGCACCTCGCCCGACAGGATCGCCTTCCCATGCATCTTGTGAAAATCCGAGCCATCCTTCATGCTCCTTATCGTCATGTTTTTTGTCCAACGATTGAATCCAACTGTGTCGATGTGCTCGATGTCGATGACTTTCCGGCCGATGCGCACCTGCTGTTCATCCATGCTCAGTACGGACGTCGGATAATCCTTGACATGGGCGACGCTGTGACTGACGCTGCGCGCGGCCTTGTCGTCCAGATAGCGGAACGTGACTGTTTCTCCAGCGTTCAGCCGGTCGTATAGCCTGGCCGCCCGCTGTTTTCTATGCAGATAGCGCATGCGGTAAGTTAAACCGCCGCAGTCGCGTATGGGATGGCCGATCAGGATCCAGGGCTGCTGCGGCGTGCTCCGAAAGGCGCAGGTGCCGTTATCAAAATACAGAATGTCTTCGATATCGCGATACAGGACGGCGTGCCGCCCTTGGGGGCCGCTGGTGCGAATGCCGTACTGATACAGCCGGTAGGTCTGCTGCGCCAGCGAAACGCGCCGGATACCCCAGCCGATGGCAAAGCCCAGGACCACAGCGCCGATTCCCGCCGCTCCGAGCATCCACGCGTTGCCGGCGTACTCGTACTTCGCCACGTCCTGCGTGCTGAACCAAAACGCGAGCAAGCCGCCCGCTGCCAGCAGCGTGGCGATGGTATTGCCGGTCAAACGGAAAAAATGCTCGTTGCGGTGCGTCGCAAGCAAGGCGCCGAATGCAGCGTGGTCCGATGCTCGTTGTTGTGTCATTACTCGCCTTGTGACCAGATCCATGCAGATTTTACCAAGCGACCCCGTCCCGCGTGCCAGTCGCATGGCATCGACTATTGCAATATGGCGCTGGCGTCCCATCTATGATCGGAAAGGCAGGCTTGAGTATATGCCTGGATGCAAACAATTACTTGAATAACGAGGACGCACAGATGAAAACAGAACAAGCAATCCTGGCCGGCGGGTGTTTTTGGGGCATGCAAGACCTGATCCGCAAAATGCCTGGCGTTCAGTCCACACGGGTCGGTTACTCGGGCGGCGACGTGCCGAACGCCACCTACCGCAACCATGGCACGCATGCCGAAGCGATCGAAATCAGCTTCGACCCCGATGTGATGAGCTACCGCAAGTTGCTGGAATTTTTCTTCCAGATCCACGACCCATCCACGCCGAATCGCCAGGGCAACGATACCGGCGTGAGCTACCGGTCCGCCATCTATTATTCCAGCGATGCGCAGAAGGCAACCGCGCTCGACACCATCGCCGACGTCGACGCCTCCGGCATGTGGCCCGGCAAAGTGGTGACCGAGCTGGCGCCGGCCGGACCGTTCTGGAACGCCGAGCCGGAACACCAGGATTACCTGGAGCGCAATCCGGGCGGCTACACCTGCCACTTCGTGCGCAAGGACTGGCGCCTGCCGCAGCGCGACCAGAGCGCAGGCTAAGCGCTGACCGCAGCCGTCGCCCGGCGACGGCTGCGCCCCGGCTCCCTTTACTTCAGCAACACCGCAATATCGGGCACGGCCACGCCGCCCGGGCCGATCACCGAGTTCGCCGGATTGGCCGTGCCGTTGAACGGCGCCGCCGCGCCCGTCGCAACGTCAACCCGGTACAGCGTGGCCGGCCCCGTGCCGGCACTGCGCAAGGCCGCCAGCCAGGAGTCTGCGCGGCAGAACGATTTTGCTACGATTTCAGATATTTCCAGCGGTCCTTGACCCCTTGCCCACATCGAAAAAATCGATTCCGGAGCGCTTTGAGCGGTCGAAAAATCGGGCCGTCGTTTGCAGATGTTCTGCCGCGCAGACTCCTAGCGGTTTTATTGGTGCAACTGTCTTCCTCGAATTGCCCGCCCGGCGCTTAAATGTTGGTATTTTTATCATTGTTCGTGATATCATTTGCTTAATATTGAGACGCGCCGAAGTCGCTTGGGAATGCTCGCCCGTATTCCCAAGGCACGCTGTATAAAAGGAAAGAAGCATCATGCGCACGGTATCTAAAATTGTCTTGTCGGCGCTGTTGGCGTTTCCGATGAGTTCGGTGCAGGCCCAATCGCCCGCAGTTGCTCCACACGTTGGTACAGTCGATAAATGCAATAAGTTCTCGCAAGCCGGCAGGCACGATTGTTTCAGAAAATCATTCGTGGAGAGCACGCTGACGCTGAAGAAGGCCGAGGCCGATGCGCTCGGAAAAATCGCTCTGTGGTTCGAAAATGACCGGTACAAAAACATTGCCAGGACTAAGATGCGGGCCGCTGACGCGGCCTTTGTGCGTTACCGCGAGGCCAGGTGCGCCTTTATCGTCGCGCTGCGCGGCGCGGCGCTGCCATCGGCAACGACCACGACATCACCCGGCTTGCTTGCCTGGCTGACATGAATGTCGAACGGGCGCTGGAACTAAAGCGCGACACGGACGATCTTTTGTCCAATTAATTGGAGGTCAATAGTGCAACATTTCCTCACGCTCCGCCATGGAGTCGCCTGCATCGCCCTCATGCTGCTGGTCGCGCCACTGCTTGCTCTGCAAGCGGGCGCCGCCACACCGGCGCCGCCCGTCGATCCGTTCGACGACTGCGAGCAGTATTCGATGGCTGACAAGCACGACTGCATTGCCAAATTGGCCAGGAGCAGCGCGTTGGCGCTGGACAAGGCCGAGGCCAAGGCGGCCGCCGCCATCGCCCGGTGGGATGGCGACGCCAAGGACGTCAAGCAGGCAAGGGCCAGGCTGCAGGCATCGAATGCGATGTTCTCCGCCTACCGTCTGCATCAGTGCGCGTTCTCCGTGGCTACCGTCGGCGGCGGCGCCGGCAATTCACGCGATACCGCCCGGCTCACTTGCCTGGCCCAGAAAAATCTGCAGCGCACGCAGGAACTGGCGCGCGAAACGGACGGCTTGCCACGCAAATGATCCAGCCCGCTTTTGCATATTTCTAGTGGATTTTGGCATTGATGTCATATCTGACGAAATGCTTGCAAATTCGGCTATTGTTTATCGATATTTCACAAGGAACTTCATGGATGGCTAGAAAAGTCGCAGCAAGGGCTGCTCAAATCGTCGGGCGACCCCGCTTGGGACTTCTACGACTGCGATATCCAGGCAGCAGTGAACGAATACAACCGCCACCTGGGCCGCACGCCGGCTTATGTCTTGCTCGACTGGCAGATAATCAAGGCGATGCTGTGGACCGAATCGGGTGCCGCCGCTGCCCAGTGGAAGATTAAGCCGATGCAGATCGGCGTATTGGGCGACCCCGGCATGATGTCGCTGTTGGGCGACAAAGAAGGTGGTGACTTGGTCATGCCGCCGGCGTTGCGCGCACGCCTGACCGGCGGCACCATCCGCACCATCCCGTCCCACAATATTCGCGGCGGCATCGGTTACCTGCTGATGCGCAGTGCAACCTACGCGCACATCACTGTGCGCGTGCCGGGCACGACCGTGGAGGAGGTGAAAGTCAAGCAACGCGATAACTTCGACAGGATTGCGCGCAATGAACACAGTACGATCGCGACGCTGCGCGAGCTCAATCCGGGCGTCAACGTGTTGCAGAAGGGTCAGGTGGTCAAGACTCAGCAGGCCACCGTGCAAAAGGTCATCACCGGCTGGCGTCCGATCACCAGCAGTCACATCTACGAGGTCTACAACGGCCGTCGCGACAAAAACTACGTCCGCAAACTCGATTTTTCGCTGGGGCTCGTGCGCAAGGGCCGCAGCGGGGTGTGCGCGCCATAGACGGGCATATCCTCAACAGTCCTTGTGAGCTTAACCCTGGCGCCTTGCGCCAGCGGCCGGATCGATGGCCTAACCCAGATATTTCATCAGCAAGTCAATCGGACGGGGAATGTGCGCTAAACGGCCCGCTCCCAAAGATGCTTTTTTGCAACATTCACTTTGAATAACGCTGATGCGCATATCAATACGGAACAAGCAATGCTGGCCGGCGGATGTTTTTGGGGCATGCAAGAGCTGATCCGCAACATGCCTGGCGTTCAGTCCACCCGCGCCGGGTACTCGGGCGGCGACGTGCCGAATGTGCCTGACGTGGTTTCGCAACACACCAGCGGAAAATGCATGGCGGCGCGACGCCATGCGCGTGCGGCCGCCGGGGCGGGCGCTTAATGCGCCGTGCCGGCTTTCCGGCTCCGGCGCAGGAAGCGCAACGTCAACGCGCTGCCTGCGCCGGCGATCAGCAGCAATGGCCACAGGCCTGCGAGCGCCAGGAACACGTTCAGCGTGCCATCCCAGCCGCCGCGCAACTGCTCTTGCAGCCGGCTGGCAAAGCCCGGGCGCAACTGGCGGTACATGCTGTCGACGTCCACGCGTTCGCTTTGCAGCACGCGCGATGGCTGGCTCAGCGTCAGCGCGATCGTGCTGAACGCCACCTGGTCCTCGAACACTTTTTTTGCCAGCAGGGCAGCATCGCGCGTGGACTTGGCATCGCCGCGCATGGCGATCACCTCGGTTTTCTGCATCAACCTGCCGCCTTCGCGGACCGCCTCGGCCAGTTCGGCCTGGGTCTCCTGGCTGCGCATCGCATCGAGCTGCTGGCGCAGCAGGTCGAATTGGGCATCGTGCGCCGCGTACTTGCGCTCGTCCAGAAACACCACGTGGCCGGCGATGGCGCGCAGGAATTCCTGGGTCTTGGCGCTGGGCACGCGCACCACCAGTTGTCCCTCCACCGTATATTCGTTCAGCTCGATCAATTTGCCGTCCCCGACCGCCTGGCGCTCGGTGCGCGTGCTGGCGGTACTGATCTCGTTCTTGACCACGAAACCGCCATGGCTGGCGACGCTGTCCTCGATGCCGAGCGCGGCGACGTACACATCCTTGACGCGGAAGTTCGCGCTGGCCGTGCGGATGAACTTGCGTTCGCCATCGTTGTAGGCGGTCGTGCCGCCGCCCAGTTGCTGGGCAGCACTGGCCGTGGTAAGGGGCTTGGGCGGCGCCGGCGTCGCTTCGCTGGCCGCGCTGCGCCTCTCGCTCAGGTTCGGCGCGGCCGCCGGCGCTGCCGCCGCGCGTGCGCTCGCCTTCTCGGCCGGGGGTGGCGGCGCTGCCGGAGCTTGCAAACTTGCAATATCGACCGTCTCGACGGCGGCGGGGCTCGCGTGCTCTGCCGGTTCTTCTTTTTTGCCGCATGCCGTCATCAGCGCGAGCACGGTTATGCAGCCGGCGACGCGCTTGGCGGGTGTCAGGTTCATCATGGCAATCCTTGGGTTGATCGATTAAAAACGGCGGCGGGGCGGCAGGGCGCCCACTGCCGGGCAGGGACCAGAAACGCATCCGCACCCATTAAACGATTCAGTACGGAAAAAGGGGTTAAGCGTGGCGTGGCGCCGGCAAAGGCAGGACTCAGGCGACCTTGCGTACACCCGGCAGGCGCTGCAGCGCGCGCGCTTGCAGCGGCTTGTCGTGCCGGTCGCAGCGCGCGCGCAGCACGGCCATGTCGACCAGGTGCGGCTGGCTGACGGCGTCATCGAGCGTGCTCTTGTACCAGAACACGTCGAGCGGCTCGTCGCTGTGCGCACGCACCCGGTCTTCGATCTCGGCCTGCAAACTTGCCTGGCAGTGGTAGGGATCGAGCGCCACCCCGAAATGGCGGTGCATGATCTCGCGCACCTGGGCGCTTTCGTGGCGGACGACCTTTTTGTCGAAAATGAACGAGCCGATTCCGGCCACGGCGGACAACGCCATGATCAGCCCGCACAGCACCTTGCTGGCGGTGTTATCAAGCATATCGAACGCGACCAGGGCGATCACGAACGCCAGCGGCATCCAGATGCGCAGGTAGCCGCACAGGATCGAGCGGCCATCGAGGTTATTGAGTTGGTAATAACTGCCGGTCTTGAAATCGACGTAATGGCTGCTCATCGGGATGAGTGGCAGGTAGTACAGATGGCCGAACACGGTTTGTACCGATGTCGTGCCGACCTTGTGGACGGCGCCATAGGCGCGTTTGCCCCAGATGATGAACATGTTTTCTCCGATTAGATGGCTACACGTCACGTGCAGGCAGAAACAGAGTATGAGGCCCTTGCGGATATTACTCAATCAACAACTAGAGATGTAGGCAGGCAATGTCAATCTGGCGCTTTTTCTTAGGCATAAATACAACATATTGCTTTCTTGGCTGAACTGATGAGGCCCTGGAACATGAAACCGCGGTGTGTCCACCATGTCTGGAAAGCAGTTATTTAGCGGTATAATGGATAATATTATTGCATCATTTTGGCGGTCAACAATATGTTGAAGGGAAAATGTCACTTGAGCGGTACAGCGGGCTATCAGTTGTGAAGTATCAGAAAACGAAGGTTCAGGACATCATCATCGGCTGGCGGGTATTTAGCAGCAGCCTGCTCTGCGAACGTTATAAGTACCGAGGCGATCCGCCATATGGCCGCAAAATCAACTTCACGCTGGATCGGGTGCGCGATGTAAAGGGAGCGTCATGTCCTACGTAAGCGATTTTCTCATCGTGGCGCTGCTCGCAGGGGCAATCGCTACGCTGGAGGCAAAAGCGCAGACGACGACACCGGCGATCGGTGCGGCGGAAAAATGCGATCAGTTCTCGCAGTCGGACAGGCGCGATTGCGTTGATAAGATGGCTGCCGACAGCGCGCTGGTGCTGAAACAGGCGGAGGCGAAAGCCGTCGCCGCGATCGCTGGATGGGATGAGGATGATAAATACACCAGGTTAGCAAAATCCAGGCTCGCTGCTTCCGGGATCGCGTTTGCGCGTTTCAGGCGGGCGCAATGCGCCTTTGCCACCTCGATGAGGGGCGCCGCCGCCGGGGATTCGCACGAGATCAGCCGGCTGGCGTGCGTAGCGAACATGAATGCCGCTCGCGTGATCGATCTTGCGCGCGAGACGGCCGGCTTGCCGCCCAAGTAGCCCGTGCGCTCGTGCTGCACTGTTGGTCATGAATACAACATGTATGCTGACATGCGGCCTGTATTGTTGCGGTTGCAACTCTCAATTTTGTTGGTTGTTTCTTAAGTGTTGGCATTATTATCATGGAAAGTGATATCTTTACTGCGCGTTGGGATGTCAATCCAGCGTGCGCTGCAATGACATCGCCATGCGCATTCCCGGCAGCAGCTGTATAAAGGAAAAAACCTCATGCGCACAGTAGTACACATTATTCTGGTGGCGCTGTTGGCTTCGTCGTTGAGTGCGGTACAGGCTCAAGCGTCCGCTGCGGCGCCACAACGCGTCGAAGACGAACAATGCGGTGAATTTTCGCAAGCCGGCAGGCATGATTGTTTCAGTAAATTGCATGCGAAGAGCACGGTATCCTTGAAGAAGGCCGAGGCCGCTGCGCTGCAAAAAATTGCCCAGTGGTTCGAAAATGACCGTTACAAAAACATTGCCAGGACCACAATGCGGTCCGCCGGCGTCGCCTTTGTGCGCTACCGCGAGGCCAAGTGCGCGTTTGCCGATTCGCTGCGCGGCGGCGCCATCGGCAACGCGCACGAGATCAGCCGGCTTGCCTGTTTAGGCGCCGCGAATACCGAGCGGGCGCTGGAGTTAAAGCGCTATACGGACCATTTTCAGCCGGATTAAGCGCTTCGACGCGGCAAAACTATCGCAAGAAGCGGCGATCCGGCCGTGACCGCGCGCACTGGCGGCGGCACTCATTTGTTGAAAAGGCAGTCGTATGCATGTCCAGAAATCCAAAGTGAAACATCCCGCTACGCTCCGCCATGGCGTGGCCCGGATCGTCCTGGCGCTGCTTGCCGCGCCCCTGTTGTCACTGCCGGCGCGAGCGGCCACCGCGGCGCCGCCAGTGAACCCGTTCGACGACTGCGAGCAGTATTCGATGGCCGGCAAGCATGAATGCATTGAGAAGTTGGCCATCAAGAGCGCGCGGGCGCTGAAAAAGGCCGAGGCCAAGGCGGCCGGCGCCATCGCCAGGTGGGATGAAGACGACAGCTACATCCAGCAGGCAAGGGCCAGGCTGCTGGCATCGAACACGGCGTTCGCATCCTACCGCCTGCATCAGTGCGCGTTCGCCATGGCCAGCATTGGTGGCGGCGCCGGCAATGCGCGCGGTACGACCCAGCTCACTTGCGTGGCCGAAAAGAATCTGAAGCGCGTGCAGGAACTGGCGAGCGAGACGGGCGTATTGGCACGCAGGTGAGCGCCTTTGTTGGTTTTTGTTCAGTGTGACATGCATCTCACATCAAATGGTAAGCTTGCAAACGGTTTGTTGTTCAGACGACATTTCACGAGGAGCGCCGTGGACGGCGACGCAAAGTGGCGGCACAGTCTGATCAACTCGTCGGGCGTCGCGGGCGTTCGCGTGCTGCGCAAGGGTCGGGTGTTCAAGATTCCGGAAGCCACAGTGCGGAAGGTCATCACCGGTTCCATCGCGCTGTTCTACAAGGGCGGCGACAAGCATTACACGCGCAAACTCAATTTTTCGCTAGGGCTCACGCGCAAGGGCCGCAATAGTGTGTGCACGCCGTAAACGGGCGTGTCCTCGAACAGCCCGTGTGAGCTTGGGCCAGGCGCCTTGCGCCAGCGCCCGACCCATGGTCCAAATGGAGAGCAGAGAAGATGATTCGTGCCAACGAGCGCCTGCACCGGCGCACAAAAAAGGGACAGCATGTCGCTCAGTTTCAGGAGTTCACGTTCGCCGTCGAGGCCCGCTTCCGGGGCGCGCCGGACAAGGACAAGCTGTTTGCAATGATGGATGATTTCATCGACATCGCGATCGAGGGCAATGGCCTGGTCTTCGGTGGCGGCTTGAGCGACGCGTTCAGTGGCTGGGTGTCGGCGGGGGCGGGATCGCCGCCCTTGGGCGATGAGCATCGCGCCCTGGTGGGCGCCTGGCTGACGCAGCAAACCTTGCTGGAAGATGTCGTCGTCGGGCCGCTGAAGGATGCCTGGGACGACCTCGACTGATACGGGGCAGGGCGCAACAGCGTTCCGCAGCAACTTGCATGCTGGACAGCGTACATTCCCATCCACGGCAAGTTCTTTCCCGTGACAAGCGCGCCTCGTCGCCCGACAGCCCTCCAGCCACGTAGGACTGCAATCCTGCAGCAATGTATCGTGCTGGCCGCAGCGCATGCAGGACCGCCAATCGCGGCCGCCGCCATGGGCGTCAAGTCGGACGACGCCAGATACATTCATGACGCAAGGATGAAGCGCAGGCTCCGAGCATGGCGATCACTACTTACCGCCAAGTGCATTACACGGATGTGGCCTCGTCGCGCGTCACTGCTGGCGACCCGCACGAGATAATTCAGTGGGCCTTTGTCGCCGACACGAATGCGCACCTTAAGCGGGCAAAGCCAAAGGCACTCGACCGCACCGAAAAAAAGGAATTAAAACATCTTCCGGCGATCCGTTGTGAACGGGCTTTGAAAAGCGCGCAAATTTGGGCTTTGCACGCGGTTTTTGTTAAATTCCCCGCCGTGCCCGGGACGGGGTAGCTTGACTATTTCGCGATTTGTGCATCAAGCCCGCTGGGGAACGATCTTCCCCCAGTGGGAGCCCGCGGCAGGCGTCTACGGCCGCGCGCATGGCGAAAAGCCACGCGCAATGGCACCCAGATTTGCGCGCTTTTACAAGCCCGCTAACATCCGTCGTGGAACGACTATGACTGTGACATTCAGCTTGCAGTGAACGAATACAATCGCCACCTTGGAACGACACCGGGTTTTTCTCGCCTGGATTGGCGCTTCATCAAGGCGATGGTGTGGACCGAAACAGGCGGCGCAAGCCCTCAATGGAAGCGAAAGCCGATGCAGATTGGCGTGCCTGGCGATGCTGGAATGATGGCGTTATTGGGGGAAAAGGAGGGTGGAAATCTGATTATGCCGCCGAATATCCGCGCAAGTCTGACCGCCGGATCCATCGGTACCAACCCGTCTCATAATATTCGTGGTGGTATCGGCTTTTTGTTGTTGCGAATGGCGAATTACGCTCATGTCAGCGTACGCGAACCTGGTTCCCGCGTCCAGGAAGTCAAAGTTGGTCTTGGCGACAATTTCGATAAAATCGCTTCAGCAAATTCAAGCACTCTCCAGGTGTGCGCGAGTTGAATCCAGGTGTCACCTTGCTGCACAAGGGCGATGTTGTCAAATTTCAAAAGGCCAGTGTGCAGAAAGTGATCACAGGCTGGCGTAAGATTACCGCTGCCGCGGCTGCGCTGGGCTATAACGCACCTCGTTATACACAAGTCTTGCGCGCGGTGCCGACCGTGCTGAAAACCTGTTTACATTCAATGACTTAACGCGCCCCTTGTAAATTCGCCGCATTTCAGGTTTACTTTCGTCTTTTGCGTGGACGAATTGGCGAGAGCACCTGCACCTTGGACCGAGACGGAATTTGAGCAACTCGACCTGGGCGATGCGCGCCTGAACAAACGAGCGAGGATCTTGATGGAGCGATTTGCGGCTGACCCGACGGCGAGCGTGCCGAAGGCGTGCCAAGGCTGGGGCGAGACGATGGCGGCGTATCGCTTCTTCGACAACGACAGCGTCGACTGGCAGGCGATCATGGCGCCGCACTGGCAGCAGACGCAGCAACGCATGGCCGCGCTTCCGGTTGTGCTGTGCCTGCAGGACACG